>CAZLZP010000005.1:0-3866 GCA_964564045.1 uncultured Rickettsiales bacterium | reverse complement strand
TTTTCCTGGCTGCTTATCCAGCCTTCAATGAAGCCAAAATCTATCGCGGTGCTTATACTGTCAAGCGCGGTGGTGTTATTTTTGAAAAGATGATAGGCAAATAAATTACCAAGACCATCAGGGTGGAAAGAGACATCACGGAACCTTATAGGGCCATCATCATCAAGCAGATATAATATCCTTGCCAGTTTTTCATCAGGAATGATAACCTCTGTCTGGTCATCGCGAGACATCATCATCATTCGTTTTTCAATATCGGGCATGCGCGAAACGAAAGATATCCATCTGGTCAGTTCAACTATTTTTAAATTTTTCTTGGCCACGGCCCAGTTCTGGGAAAGCACATAAGCAAGATATTTCGGGCTGAAGTAATCTACCCCTTCGAATGTAAAAGGAGAAGATGCCTGTTTATGAACGCGCGAAGGCGAGGGTGCCACAACCTCTTTTCTTTGCCAGCCGGAAATTTGTTTGGTCTGCCATCTTTCTTTTGTTTTATCATGCAACACACCCTTCAGAAGAAGTTCGTTCCTTGGGTTAAGAGATATAGCATTTCTTGTGTTAGATATGCCAAGCACAGCTTCGTAAGAACCATTTTCAAATTTTATCTTTTTTACCAGGTCATCAGGAATTCCTGAAAGTACCTCACCACCATTGATAAGGCTTACAATAAGAACTCCGGCGGCATAAAAATCGGCTGAGAAATCGCGGTAACTTTTACCGGAAGGGTCGCATATCATCCTTTCAAACGGTTCATATACTGGCTTCTGAGAGAAGCCTACGAATTCCGAAACAGATTCTTTGATGGTAACAGAATTGGTTGCCTGGTTATAATATACCGAGTCAAGGTTCACCGAGCCGTGCATTATTCCATTTGAATGCATTACGCTTAAACCGGCCAATAGCTGGCTGAAGATATGTCCAAAAATAAACTGTTCATCAAACCGGCCTTTCTTCAATATTTCTGAAAGTTTTATTCCCAGAGGTTTTTTCATTATACAGCAAAGGGCTTCACCTTTGTTTGTTTGTACCCTGCCGTAATCTACAAGCTCTTGAAGGTTTTTCTCGCGCAGCGATTTATATATATTTATTTTATCGAGGTCGGCGGGAAAGAATTTATTGAAGGCCAGGGCGTAATATTCCACCTTCTCTGCAGATGGGGTTCTTGGAGTAGCGGGGTGAGCGGTTGCAAATTCGGTTGAGAACGCATCTATTCTGGTGGTGTAATTGATATCGAAATCCTGCGCTATGGTAGGAGAAAAAACGATACTGGTATTTTGTAAACTTGAAGCCATAAAACTTAGGGCCTGAAACTAATTACTGGAAACTTTTAACAAGTGATTCACTCAACATTGCCCAGCCATCGATAAGCACAAAGAAAATAATTTTAAACGGCAGTGAAATTAACACTGGTGGTAACATCATCATACCCATGCTCATCAGAATGGAAGCAACAACCATATCTATTATAAGGAATGGAATGAAAATTAAAAAGCCGATTTCGAATGCACGCCTAAGTTCGCTTATCATAAAGGCTGGAATTAGTGCCCTATAAGGCACAGCTTCGCCCTTCTCTTTCTTTTTTGTCTGGCCCGATGCGGCATCAGCTTCTTCACTTAATTCCAGGAAAAGCTGGACATCTTCCTCTCTGGTTTGCTTTAGCATGAAGGTACGGAATGGTTCAGCCATTTTTGGCAAGGCATCTTTTTCATCGATCTTATTATCCATTAATGGCTTTATACCTTCATCATAAGATTTCTGGAAAGTAGGCTGCATAATAAAGAATGTAAGGAACAGCGCCAAGCTTATTAAAACGATGTTAGGAGGTGTTTGCTGAATACCTATGGCCGAGCGAAGTAACGAAAGCACCACAACAATTCTGGTGAAGCTGGTTACCATCATTAGTATGGAAGGTGCAAGCGTAAGAACTGTAAGCAGCGCTACAAGGCGGAATATGGTTCCGGTAGTGCTTTCCTGGCCATCAACATTAATGTTCACGTTCTGGGCCATTGCAGCCGTAACTGGCGCAAGGAACAAAAAGCATATCAATGAATATTTAATTATTTTCTTTAACATTTTCTTTATCAAGTATTTCTATATCGTTATCGTTGAACGCTACTAAATATTCTTTATCATCCTTACCTATAAGCACAATTTTTTTTCTTGCATCAATATTCAGTGTTTCTTTTATCTTTAACCTTCCCGTACTTTTTTTTGAACTAAAGTTCACGCCGTTGCCGTACTTTCTGAACAAAGCCGATACCAGACCTATAATGCACAGCACAAATATAAGGGCAGAGGCCGATGTAAGTAATTTCATTAGGTCCATAGGTGTAAAACTTGTAAACTTTCAATTGGTATTATATAGTTAAGCATCAACATAATTAGAGAGCGCCAAATGAGCAATACAAAAAAATTATTACTTGCTGCTACTGTTGCAATGTTATCTTCGGCCGCTATGGCACAGGAAAGTGAAGATAAAAAAGATTCACCTTCCGCTAAAAAGGAAAAATGTTTTGGTATAGTTAAGGCCGGCAAGAACGATTGCGCAGCAGCAGATGGCACGCATTCATGCGCAGGCCTGGCCAAGAACGATGGCGGCGGCAACGAATGGGTTCTGCTACCTGCCGGAACCTGTGAAAGGATAGTAGGCGCGCTGATAAACCCTAAGGGCTAAACTTCGTTAGCGGGTATGTATCCGCGAAGTTTTTCGAATACAGAATTTTTATTGATGAACTCTGGCGTGGGCTTTTTGTTGGAAAGCCAGTCGTAAATATCATTATCATTCTGTTCCAGTATCTGTTCCAGCTCGTCCAGTTCTTTATCGCTGAAGCTTTCAATATGTTTTTTTGCATAGCCGCCAACTATCTTGTCAGTTTCCTTGCAGCCCCTATACCAGCTTTGGTACAGAAGTTTTTTAATTCTGTTCTCTCTGGTGCTCATATTAAAATACCGGATTATTCAAATAATCTTTCCAGGAATTCAACTTCAGGTCTTTTTCTGAAACTATCGGATATTTAATTCCCCAGTCTATGTTCAGTACGCCATCATTATATATAATGCCGCCTTCGCCTTCTTTATTATATTCACCATCTACCTTGTACATAACATCGGCATCAGTTATTGCGGCAAAGCCATGGGCAAAGCCGGCTGGAATATAAAGCATCAGGCCGTTCTCGCTGGTAAGTTCCACCGAGAAATATTTGCCGAATGTTTTTGAGCCAATACGAATATCTACCGCAACATCAATTATTTTTCCGTTGGTGCAACCCACTAGTTTTGCCTGATCTGGGTTTCTTTGAAAATGCAGGCCGCGTATAACACCAGCCTTAGAGTGCGAGAAATTATCCTGAACATAATTACTTGGAATTCCCGCGGCTTCAAACTTACTTTTAGCAAAGCGTTCAGTAAAGAAGCCACGATTATCGGCGAACTGCTGTAGCTGAATAAGTTTTAACCCGTCAAAATGTTCTGAGATAACTTTCATTTATTTCCCATGTAGAAATTTATTATTTCCAGTATCCTTTCATCAAAACTTTTACTTTGTTTGTAACCAAGCTCGTTTTTTGCCTTGCTGTCATCTATGGCATAGCGTTTATCGTGCCCAAGCCTGTCTGTTACATAAGTAATAAGCTGTTTGTATGAACCTGCCTTTCTAGTCTTTATACTATCCATCTTTTCGCAGATATTATTAACTATCTCGTTATTATTCTTTTCGCAGTTGCCGCCAAAACAGTAACTTTCACCAGCTTTACCTTTTGTAAGCGCAAGTTTTATTCCCTCGCAGTGGTCTTCTACAAATATCCAATCGCGTACGTTCTTACCATCGCCGTAAATTGGTATCGGCTTTTCATTGATGCAGTTGCTGA
>CAZLZP010000004.1:22541-50447 GCA_964564045.1 uncultured Rickettsiales bacterium | reverse complement strand
AGCAGGGCGCTCATAACGCCTTGGCCGGGGGTTCAAGTCCCTCATCCTCCACCATCTTAAGTTATTGATTTAGATGCGTTTTCCAATATACGCACTAGTGGCGCTGTTCCGGCCTCTAACGGGAGAGCCATTTTTAAACCTGCTCATCACGGCCCTGAAACCAGCGGATTTCCTAGACTACTTTCGATTTGTATCACTTTATTTTTTGCCCCGGCCTTGCTGGCTAGTTTAGTAGAGCTTTTTCCTGCTCTTCCCAGCACCAATGATTGAAGTTCATGAGCTGATCCACGCCAATCTGTTTGGCGTTTTTACTTGATGTTATTTCTTCAAGAATCTTTGGAGATAAATATCGTTGTAGCAATGATCTCTTCACATACTCAACGCTATGGTTATCTAATGCTGATATATGTCTAGAGTATTTATGAACCCCCTGCTTTACCTGCCTGTTCCAGTAAAATGATTTCGCAATAAAGATGAAGGTTTTGTCTTCGGGATAACATCCCTGAGCTTCTATACCCTCCTCTGATTCTATACCATCTTTTATTATGCAGAGCTTACCGCCTAGCCTCCGGTAGCTGATAGGTATGTTTGACTTGATCTTCATAATATACTCGGTAGATGTTGTGACCTCAGAATCGCTGCTAAGAACCTGACTTACCTCACTCAGGGCTGGCTCTGATAAAAGCTGATCTTTAATATCAAGCACCATCAGCAGTTCCAGATGCTGCGGAAACAATATAATCTTTGATAAAAACGCTGCCGGAGTTAGTTTAATGGCCTGTAGCTGTTTCAGAATCATGGTAGCCAGTTCAGGATTCTTGGATTTCGAGATGCCTGCGATAAGCTCATTCAATACCGTTGATGTCACTTCCATAACAATGACATCGATATGATCAGACCTTATTCTTTTGAACTCTGAGTTGGTTTTGCCGTTCTTATAGATCTCGCGGTTGATATAGTATTTCATCTTGTAGCGTCCGGCTTTCGAATATTTATAGGAATATGATGAGGTCATCAGATTGCCGTGGTAATCATAGAGCTTGCCATATAGTTTAGGCCTTTCATCATTATGGTTCTGAGTTTTGATTATAGTAAATTTATTCATTTTCGACTGCACCTTATCCCAAAGTTCCTGCGATATAATGGCCTTGTGCTGACCATCATAGATTTTATCTTTGTGCTTGATCCTGCCGATATAGAACTGATTATTTAATAAGCTGTATATCTTGTTAAGCTTAAAATCTTTGCCTCCGCAATGCTTCCCAGCTTCAGTAACCCAGGATTTGTTTCTGTAGCCTTTTGCCTTTAGCTCGTCCAGCAGGCCCGGTAATGTTTCATTATCTGCGCGTTCAGCATATTTCTTGAATATATATTTTACGATCTCAGCTTCTGCAGGCTCTATAAGAAGCTTCCTATCCTGACATATGTAGCCTAACGGCACGAAACCACCCATCCACATACCTTTTTTCTTACTGGCGGCGATCTTATCCCGGATACGTTCGCCTGTTACTTCGCGTTCAAACTGGGCAAACGATAATAACATGTTCAGGGTCAGCCTCCCCATTGATGTGGTGGTGTTGAACTGCTGCGTTACCGATACGAATGATACATTCTGTTTATCGAATACATCTACTATCTTGGCAAAATCGTTAAGAGCGCGGGAAAGTCTATCGACCTTATAAACAACCACCACATCTATCTTCCCGGCCTGTATATCTGCCAGAAGCTTTTTAAGAGCCGGACGATCCATATTGCCGCCAGAGTAACCACCATCATCATATTTGGTATCAATTAACTCCCAGCCCTCATGCTTCTGGCTCTTGATATATGCTTCTCCCGCCTCACGCTGTGCATCCAGCGAGTTAAAATCCTGCTCCAGACCCTCCTCAGAGGATTTTCTGGTGTAGATGGCACAGCGTATGATCTTACGGTTCATTTCGTTAACCTTTTATTAACGATTCTTTTGCCTTCCTGAGACCGAAGAACACCGGACCCGATACTGTGTAGCCCGATATCTCTTTCGCTAATCTGGAGAGGCTATTATATGGTTTGCCCTTATACTCAAAGCCGCCATCTATAATTTTCACTTCCAGCTTCTTACCTTTCCACTGTTTAACTATAACAGCACCCGAACCCGGCAGGTTATATTTTATGGCTTTCTTTCTGCTGTCGGGACTCTTAACAAGAGTCTCACCTATATTCTCAAGGCTCGATACCAACTTGGGATCAAGTTTGCCGAATAACTGCTCCTGTATAAAATAAAGATTATCACGTTCATGTCGTGATAACTTTTTCATTGAGGCGGGATAAGCTTCCTTTGCCTTATCATACATGTGCTGCAGATCTTCCTTGCGGAACTTCTTCAACTCTTCCTGTGTGATCTTCTTTATGAGGTTACGGAATGCTTCCGGTGTATCTAGCACCATCAGCTTTTTATATCCCGGTATCGTATCATCGGTCTTTGGTGATAAGTTAGGGATAATATTATCGACAGTTTTAGTTTTTTTATTAGTGGCTTTTTTAGGCATAAACAACTCCTTGGGTTATGGTTAAACCCAAGGAACGCTTCCTTTGCGGCACTAGTCCAGTCAATATATGCTAAAATCCTATTATTTTTACGGTTTGCATGCCAGTTTGGGATTTTACAAGCGCCCAATTTAAGAATTGGCTTACACTATCTACTTGATCATCGTGTTTACAGCCCGGAAACGACAATAACTCATGTTTTAGGGTATCCAGCCAATTTGGCTTGCTATCGGGAAAAAAGACCCTTCCTTGCTCGAAAGCAATACTTGCCGCAGAAAATCTTTCAGCTTTATCGCCAACAGGTTTGTATGCCACGCACGGAATATTTTCTACCTTCAGCTGTTGAATGAGAGATGTTCCAGAGCCCTTATCTTCAACTAAAATATTTCTAGGACGAAAATCATGTGCTAATTTTTTTACACAGCCGTGCAGTTCTGGAAAATTCATTTTCTTTCTGATAACATCTACCAGATAATAATCTTTCTTATGTTTTAACCAAACTGTGCAAACAGACCAATCGTTATCCGCACCATTTTTCATCGCGGAGTCTATACTGATGATATATTCCTTATAAGCAACTTCCGGCAGTTTGTTATAATAGCGGAACCAATCATCTTTTACGATATTACCTTCAGCAGGCATTGGGCGCTGCTGATATTGAGCGCTAAAATTCATAATGCCTATATCGCGCTTCAGGCTATTTAGAATTTCTGACGATTCATGCTCAGGATGAAGTAAATCATCATGTTTACGAACATATATTTTGCCATTTCTTAATTTCCAGCGCTCATCATCTTCAGCGATGGCAGGAAAATTTAGATGCCTCCAGCCGCCTTTTTCTAAAAAATGGCCAGATGGATCTTCTTCATGTAATCTTTGCATGATCATGACCATAATGCCCTTTTGTTTATTATCTAAGCGTGTCATGAGGGTGTTTTCAATCCAGCTTATACAATTAGCACGCTGCGTTTCTGAGTATGCATCTTGCGGTTTGATAGGGTCATCAATAATGATTATATCAGCACCTCTCCCGGTAAGAATGCCACCTGTTGAAGTAGCCAACCTAAAGCCGCCCGATGTAGTTTCAAATTCTGATTCTCCCGATTTTCTTGGATTCAGTTTTGTCTTCGGAAAAATAGTTTTATACCAGTCGCTGGACATTAATTGGCGCTGATCGCGTGAAAATTTTCCTGAAAGCTCCTGCGCATAACTTATGCTAATTATTTTTATGCGGGGATTTCTACCCATAAGCCATGCAGGCCACGCCACGTTACAAATAAACGATTTTAACGAACGTGGGGGTACATTTATAATTAGGCGCTTTTCATTGCCTAAGTAGCATTCCTTTAATGAATCACATATAACATCGTGGTGCCAGTTCCACTTCATCTCCGAACCATGCATTTCCTTGAAGGCACCGACTAGAAATGCCTCAAAATTATCCGACATCAATTTATATAACTGGCGGCGCAGTAAAGCTGTTACATCTTTATTCATAGGTCGTCATCGTCAGTTAAAAAGTTTTTTAATATATTCAGTTCCTGTTCCGTTAGGGGCTTAGAATTATTTTTTACATCTTCCGAGCCGCTAAAATCTAATATTAGCGGAACCAGCATGTTGGTAGCTTTTATATCCCCATTTAATGCGCCATTTATCATGCGTTTGATCAGCGCCTTCTGTTTGCTTATTTTTACCTTTTTTCCGCCCTCAGAGATTTCTATTTTCGTATTTAATTCATCCAGAAGATCGGTGCGAAAATTTTTAACACCATTTTTTCTGCCCTTCGGATTCCCAGATTTACCTTTTTTGAACTGGCCGTGCTTCGGTGGGTTACCATGACCCACCGAACCACCGAAATGGCCATTACCTGTTTTATCTGCCATTATAACCTCCTACAAATCTAAAAGTTCATTGAAAGTAACCAAGCTGTCAGGGTTGTATGCCTCAAGGCCCGTCATCCTCTGCCAGCGCTGAACTATTATATCGCAGTATTTAGCGTCTAGTTCGATGCAATATGCAACGCGCCCAATGCGTTCGGCGGCAATAAGAGTTGAGCCAGAGCCTGCAAATGGGTCGAGAACGATATCACCCCTCTTGGTGCAGTCCTTGATTGCATCCGCAAGCATCGCCACAGGCTTCACAGTCGGATGAAGTGATAGCAAATCTTCACCATTTTCTTTGCGGCCTGCAAAGGAATTAACTCCGGCATACTGCCATAAATTTGTTCTATAATTTCCAAATTTACCAAGCTGGATATTGTTTACATGAGGTTTCGTCCCGTTTTTATATACGAACACAAGCTCGTGCTGACTACGGTAAAAAGAACCCATGCCACCATTTGTTTTGGCCCATACGCAGATATTATTAAGTTCGGAATATACTCTGTTCCCAGCTGCTAGAATATGCGCGGAATGCCTCCAATCCATAAAATGATAATGGATAGAACCATCCCTGCTGAATTTTGCTACTTGGCGCATATATGCTTCAAGAAAGTTTTCAAACTCCTTATCTGACAACTCCCCTGATGCTTCAGCAAATTCACGGTGCTTATTTTTACCATTACCACATACATGGCCCTGTATTTTTACGTTATAAGGTGGATCTGTAACCACTATATCTGCCTTGGCACTTCCCATCAGGCCCTGATATGTTGCCATCTTTTTGGCATCGCCACATATAATTCTGTGATCACGCAGCTGCCAGATATCACCAGGCTTTGTAACAGCAGATGAATTATCTGGTTCAGGGATATCATCATCTGGGTCATTATCTTCTTTAACGGCACCATAACCAAGAAGGATATCAAGCTCAGGCGTTTCAAAGCCGGTATCCTCTATTTCAATCTCTGATAATACTGAAAGATCTACAACTTCGCTATTCAGGTGTTTATTCCATGAGGAAGTAAGGCCAAGTTGATTGTCTGCTATGCGCTGTATTCTGATCTCAGCTTCCGAAAGATGCGTAATTATTATCACCGGAATTTTAGTCAGCTTTAAGAGTTTTGCAGCTTCGTACCTGCCGTGGCCTGCAATAATTACATTATTTTTATCCACGGTAATAGGGTTAATAAAACCACGTTTCTTAATTGCATTCGCAAGCTTTGATATCTGCCTTTCGGAATGCTCACGAGGGTTTTTGTCGTAAGGTTTAACTGTATCAGTAGGAACGATAGATATTTTTAGTTCATCTATATTTTTAGACATGTTTATAACTCCTTGCATGAGAATGAGCGCAACAAATATGATTTTTATGATAAGCAAACGGGGCATACAAATCTCCATCTGAGAAAACATTCTCAAAATTAATAATGATTATTTAAGTGGAAGATTAATGTGCCTGACACATAAACCGCCTCGGCTAAACCGAGTGACAGCTGGCCTAACCAGCCCTTTAGATAGATTGCCCCCTGGGGGCGTAAGATACATGAACCTGATTCATGCAAGATACTTGTGCGTATTATAATATAAAAAAGCGTAAATTAAAACTAAAATTATTGCGTGATGGTATCCGGGGTATTTTCCAGAGCCTGAATTATCGGCTCAAGTTTATATTCTTTTAGCGCTTCCACTAAACTTTTGCTTGGTGCGTTTGAGCTATAACCATTTTTATCTATCCATGATGGGGTATTAAGCCAGTTGGTATGCGCCGCTACTTTTTCTAGTAACTTCGAATGTTCTACAAGATACCAGTATTCATTTATAGGAAATGCCATCCAGATATCTTTATTCTGATATTTTTTATCAATTGTAACTCTGCCTTTAAGCTGAGCCTTTAATGTTCTGTCACTATCTTTGTGATAAGCCAGAAAATCCGCACCTTGCCAGTCATCTGCCAGCTTAATACAATTAAATCCATAATCAGCCAATATCGCTGCCACCTTCTGAAAATTATATATCTCTTTCTGTTTCGGGCGGAGATCGTTGTAATTTATTCTCGTGAACATGTCGGCCTCTAAAGATTGATCCCGCACTTAGTAAGTGCCTTTGTGAATTCCGGCCCTGTGGTTATTACGCCTGTTGCAGATAATGCGGAGTTAACACCTATAATTCTGAATTTTATTTCTTCATTTGTGTTGGCCATATCTTTTAGCAGTGATAATGCCTTCTTATCTGTAAGCACTCTATATGGAGATTGGATCTGCTGAATGTTTTTGGTTATCTTTGCCATCGTGTTACCCAGATCATATCCAAGCTTTTTGGCGGTTTCAGGTGAATATGAATAATCTGGCGTAGCCGGGGCAACATCTATAGGTGTGTCAGCCGATGTTAATGTTATAAGTTTTTCGCCGACTTTGATCTGAACATCGCCCCCTATTGGAATCGCTGGTTCTGACATTATGCCTGCGCGGATCTGGTTATCTCGTTTCTCAGCGAAGAAATGATATGTAAAATAATTTCCGGTGAAGCCCTTGACGAAATCTCTTTGAAATTCGCTGTTGCGTTCCACCCTGCAACTTGAACTTCCGGTAAATTCATCTTTAAGATTTGAGGTGTTCCAGCCTTTCTCGACACATCCGGAAAGAGAAACTATTAAGGTAAATATTAGAGCGTATCGTTTGTTTCTATGCATTTTAGCCTCCTATTATGCTACTTATAAGTAGCTATACAAAGAGCGGCTAGTCAACTTAATAATGCTACTTATCGTCTGTAGATTTATTGTCATCATGAGTTTCATATATAACTATGAAAAAAGACGGCAATATTCGTAAATTATTCGGCGACAAGGTAAGAAAGTTAAGGCTTGCTAAAGGGTGGTCTCAAGAAGAATTTGCCTTTGAATGCGACCTACACAGAACTTATATAGGCGCTATAGAACGAGGCGAAAGAAATATTTCCATCGACAATATTGCTAAAATAGCTAATGCATTGGATATTGAGATTAGCAAACTGTTTTCATGAACTCATGAATTTTAGAGAACCCACGTAAATTAATTTCAAACGTAGCCTCTGCAAGTTTTGTTGCATCGAAGCTTCTTGTTGGCGCGTCAAGGTTATCAAGTGTTTTGCCAGAGCGGAATTTTTGTACAAAATAACTTCCTGTATATTCATTATCCTCTAACACACCTATTATTTTGTTTATATCTCTTTCATCCAACATATCTGCGTGAACTGTGGTGCGTATCTCTGCGTCTATTCCTGATTTACAGATTAACTCCAAGGAACGGCTGAAACTTTTATAATCAGAATATCCTGTAATGTTTTCAAATTTTTCTTCTGGGGCTTTAAAATCCATCGCAATGAAATCAACAAGTTTTTTATTTAATAACTTCTCTATAACATCAGGTTTTGTACCGTTAGTATCAATCTTAACTTTGAAACCAAGGCTTTTTAAGTAAGACGCGAATTCAGGTAGAGCCGGGCATAAGGTACATTCCCCACCAGATAACACTATCCCTTCAAGCAAGCCAACGCGAGATTCCAGAAAATCAATTACCTTTTCTTCGGGAAGTTTTTTAAAGAGGCCTTTTACAAGTTCGGGGTTATGGCAATAACCGCACGCCATATTACATCCAGAAAACCATAAGATACAGGCTGTATGCTCAGGGTAATCCTGGAATGTAAATGGCGTGATGCTTGTTATCGTTAGTTTCACAGCATATCTTCTCTTTGGAATAGCGGCAGGTGCTGTGCGTTCTCACGGAAGTGTACACGCTCACGATGCTCACCTTTCTTACCAAGGTTGAAGCTTGCTACCGGACGGTGATATCCCATCACACGAGTCCATACTAAAGTTTCCTTCTGACAGGTTGGGCAATGAGGCTGTTCGCCAGAAAGATAGCCATGATCTTCGCAGACCGAAAACACCGGAGTAATGGTGATATAAGGTAAGCGATAATTTTCTATCACCGTTTTAACCAGTCTTTTGCATGCTTCGCCTGAGGAAATCTTCTCGCTCATATAAAGATGTATAACCGTTCCACCAGTATATTTACATTGTAGCGAATCCTGTAGATTTAGTGCTTCAAAAGGGTCTTCGGTATATCCAACAGGAATTTGACTAGAGTTGGTATAATATATGTTTTCCTCGCAACCTGCCTGAATAATATCTGGATAATATTTTTTATCCTCTTTAGCAAAACGATATGTTGTGCCTTCCGCTGGAGTTGCTTCTAAATTATACAAGTGGCCAGTTTCCTCTTGGAATACTTTCAATTCAGTGCGCATATAATCAAGTATTTCTGTGCACATTTTTATTCCGCGCGGATCTGTAACATCATAAGAATCACCGTTGAAATTACGGACCATCTCATTCATACCATTAACACCGATAGTGCTAAAATGGTTACGGAAGTGAGGCAGATAGCGTTTTGTATAAGGATATAATCCGCGATCATACATCTCTTGTACAAACACACGTTTCTTTTCCAGGGTGGATTTTGCGAGCTTCATCAGATACTCCAACTCATTCATCAATCCTTTTATATCGCCTTTAAAACGATAACCAAGACGGGCCATATTAACAGTTACAACGCCAATAGAGCCTGTCATTTCCGCTGAGCCGAACAAGCCATTTCCACGCTTTAGAAGTTCACGAAGATCAAGTTGTAAGCGACAGCACATACTACGAACGGCGTGCGGAGCATAGGCTTCTGGGTTAACAACTTTTTCACCAGCTTCGTTTTTCATATATTGGCTACCGATAAAATTCTGGAAATAAGAACTTCCTATTTTCGCGGTGTTTTCAAACAAGGCTTTTGCGACAGGGCCTTCCCAATTGAAATCTTCCATTACATTCACTGTTGGAATTGGGAATGTGAACGGCTGACCATGGGCATCGCCTTCAGTCATCACTTCGTAATAAGCAATATCTATCAACTCCATTTCTTTCTGGAAGTGCTTGTAGGTTAGATCTTCCATTGTTTTTGCGCCGCGAAGTTTTGCTTCTTCAATTAACTCGGCATCGGTTTCATCTTTGAATAAATGGATACAATTCGCGGTTGGAAAATTATCTTTCAGATCAGGCGGGGTAGTTATATCCAGTGTGATGTTGGTGAAAGGGCTTTGGCCCCATCTTGCTGGTACATTTAAGTTATAGACAAACTGGCGTATCGCTTTTTTAATCTCAATATACGGTAATTTATCTTTGAATACATAAGGAGCAAGATAAGTATCAAAAGAACTAAAAGCCTGTGCACCCGCCCATTCTGATTGTAATATGCCAAGAAAGTTTGCCATTTGTCCAAGTGCTTCGCGGAAGTGACGCGGAGGTCTGCTGGAAACTTTACCTGCAACACCGTTAAAGCCTTCATCTAATAGTGCGCGCAAACTCCAGCCCGCGCAGTAACCTGTCAAACAATCTAGATCATGTATGTGGTAATCTGCACGACGATGAGCCTGACCTTCTTCAGCGGAGTAAATTCCATCTAGCCAGTAATTGGCTATTATCTTGCCAGCCGAGTTATTAATTAAACCAGCATTACTATAAGATGTATTAGCGTTTGCATTCACTCTCCAATCTTGTTGAAGAATGTACTCTTCAACCGCTTGCTTGCAGCTTACCAGAGTATCTTGTGGAACAGAGCTTTTTACTAAACGGCTACGAGCAAGGATAAATTCTTTTAAGGTTTTAACATAGCCATGTTGAACAAGCATTTCTTCTATAATGGTTTCCAAACCAGAATCTGATATATTTTCTTTGTCGGAAGGAACCATATCTAATAATGATTCCGCACTACCTTCCTTGCTTGTATTAAAGGCTTCTTTCAATGCAGATATTATAGATATGGGGAAGGAGTACATTTTTTTCGGTTTAGAAGAACTATCAGTTTTTGGATAATTCTGCTTAGTAACTTGTTGAATCTGCATAGAAATTCTCCTGTTTTGTTATACTACATATAGTTGTTATACGCAATAAACCTACTATATATAGTGGTTGTGGTAGCAACTTGATCTGGGTCAAATGGTGGGGGTAATAGAAAAACAAAACCAACAAGGTGTGATAAAAATGAGAATAAATATACTTGGTTGATTTATATCAAGGTAGATAATGATAATCGTTATCATATAAATCATGGAATATTTTTATGTAGATAGCAGCGAGATTATTGGACTACTTGTAACCATTGCAGCAATGTGGCATGTGCTGGGTTTTGCATTTGGCCTGGTGTACATTAATTTTTCTCTAAAGAGTCTTTTTAATCTTATGCCGTATGACAGGCAGTGGTCGGGCGTTATACGCTCAGCCGATCTTCACTTGTGGCTATCTGGAATTGTACTAATAGTGTTAGGTTTGTTCCAAAAAGGAGCTGGGGAATATTTATCTAATCCGAAACTATGGTGTAAAGTTACTGTTGTAGTTATTTGGTTTTTATCTACCCAACTCATGCGGCGCGTTGGCATACCAAGTCTTAAAAAGGGTGATGATGGCCCTATGATGAAATTATCTGCTGTCAATATTAGTTGCTGGATCTATGGCGCATTTCTTGGATGTGCAAAACCGCTGGCCTATGGAGTTGTATCTTACTCAGGATTTATTTTTGGATTTATTTGCACCACGCTTCTTTCATTTCTTATTCTGTATTATGTTAAAAACCATAGATGCTCATCTTAGAGATAAACTAGATTATCCTTCTCTGCCATCAGCACGAGGGAATAATAGTATTGGTGCGTAAATAATTGTAAAAAATATAAAGCCAGATATCCAAAGTATCCCTGCCATTTTTATTGAAAGCATATAGTCAAGCAACCCTAGTGCTGGAATAGCCGTGCGGAATATAGCGGCAGATAATACACACAGATAAGATATTGCTGTAAGTTTTGATACTTTCAGCTCCCTGCCAGTATGGCCTAGCGATGCTCTTGTCATTATCGCAAGGATCATCAAAGCCATTAACCCAGATGTAAAACAATGGGTAGCAATATTATAATCAACAAGTCCGAAAGAGGATAATCCTTTTAGCAGAAATCCTATAGGCAACCAGATGTAGCCGACATGAAGTATCCATAAAATTGGATCATAAAAAGTTTTCCAGCCTTGCCAGAAATATAGCCTGATAAAATGAAGCGTTCCAACAATCAATGCAAGAAGACCAATAAATTTGTTCAAACCAAATATTATCTCAGATGTTCCAACAACCAAAACTCCTAGTATGATTATTTTATCAAGAAGAGGAAAAGACCTTACATTTTCACTTATACCATCTCTGCGTAAAGTATTTTTGGTAAACCCCGGTATTACTCTGCCACCAATAATAGCTATAAGTACAATAATTATATATATGGCTATATTCATACCTGTTCTGGCAAGTTCGTAATTATTTTTGAATAGCCCGTAATGAACAACGCTGTTGCAGGCAAAAAGAGCCATTAGAATTAACAAAAATGCCATATTACGAAGTTTTCCTGCTTTTATAAGCGGTGGGGCTTTTATGATAATCACAAGCGGCAGAAACAGCAGGTCTATATGGTATAGGCTGGGCAATTCATTCATGGTCCAGAACCCAATTCTGCCTAATAACCAAAAAACGAATAGCAGCACCAGCGGCGCGCCCCTTTGCGGTTTACAACCAGTCCAGTTAGGAACGGCAGTAAGTAAAAACCCTGCTATAGCAGCCGCTACAATTCCAAATAGCATTTCATGAGAATGCCAGATAGTAGGCTGTTCAGAAACCGTAAGAATAGTTTTGAAAATACTATTTTCCTGAAAAAGGAAGGAAAACCAAGGTATCATGCTAATAATAGCATAAAGCCCGGCACCCAAGAAGAATGGACGGAATCCGTAAGAGAACAATACAATCTTCCTGCTGTTAACTTTTTCTAAAGGCTCTTCTATACTTACAAAATTCATTAAAATGTCCCAGTTGATTTACATCAATAGATAAGCCCAAATAATCTTTTTTGTGGTTGATACAGATCAACCACTTAGTAATAAACCGAGCCTAACTTGCAGACAATCTAAA
This sequence comes from uncultured Rickettsiales bacterium, assembly GCA_964564045.1. Taxonomy (GTDB): domain Bacteria; phylum Pseudomonadota; class Alphaproteobacteria; order Rickettsiales; family UBA8987; genus JAMHZE01. The sequence goes on along the minus strand of CAZLZP010000004.1, from coordinate 38,023 downwards.
TAAGGAACAATTATGCAAAAAGTAATATTACTTACATTGGCAACAACTACGGTATTGTTTTCGGCGGCTAGCGTTATGTCTGCGGAGACGGCAGCTAAAACCGATGCCAAAGCAACAAAGGTGGTTACTACATCTAAAGTAGCAAAGGTTGATGATAAAGCCGCAAAAACGGCTACTCCGGCACCTGCAGCAGCGCAACAACCGGCACCAGTGGCAGATAGTTTATCTCAGGCATTAATGGGCGGCAAACCTATTTTCGATGCGCGTTACCGTTTTGAATTTGTGGATCAGGATGGGTTAGCGAATGAGGCTAATGCTCATACTGTTCGTACTCGCTTGGGATATGAAACGATGAAATTCCACGATGTAACTGCTTTGGTTGAGGTAGAAAATATCTCAGATATTGGCGGTGAGCGTTACAACGATACGATCAACGGCAAAACTACATATGCTACGGTTGGCGATATTGAAGGCACTGACCTTAACAGAGCCTATATAGCTTATTCTGGCATACCGCAGACAAATGTAATATTGGGTAGGCAAAATATCACTTTAGACAATCAACGTTGGGTTGGTGCTGTGGGTTGGCGCCAGAATGATCAGACATTTGATGCTATAACCGTTAACAATACATCACTTCCTAATACTTCGCTGTTCTATGCTCACTCTAATCAGGTGAATAAAACTCTGGGTTATCGCTCTCCTGCTGGTATATGGGATGATGCTAATATCAACCTGATGAACGCAGCGTATACTGGGTTTCCTATCGGTAAAATAACTGCATATTCTTATCTGGTGGACACTCCAGATTCTCTTTCTTCTTCTACCGAAACATTTGGCGGAAGATTTGAAGGCAAACAACCAGTTTCAGATGTTGTTAGCGTTTTGTACGCTTTAGAGTATGCTCGCCAATCGGATTACGCAGGCAATACCGGTAATTTTGATCTAGACTACTTCTCTGTTGAACCTGGAATAAGCATTGGCCAGTGGAGCGTTAAAGCACAGTATGAAAGTATTGAAGGCAACGGAACTAACGCTGTGCAGTTTCCTCTGGCAACACTACACGCATTCAACGGTTGGGCGGATAAGTTAACAACAACTCCAGCGAATGGTTTGATAGATGCGAATGTTGGTGTGGTTTATGTGGCGAAATCTGATAACGCTTATTTAAATGGCACAAAGACTCAGGTTTTCTACCATGATTATTCTCCAGAACATGGTTCTGGTGCGGATTATGGTACAGAATGGGATGCATCTGTTGAGCAGGTAATCAAGGGTAAATACACTGTGGGCATAAAATACGCAAACTATCATGCAGATAGCTTTGCAACCGACACTGTAAAAATAATGCCCTACATACAGTATAAGTTCTAGGTTGCAGGACTTGCTCTTACCTCTATAATTAACAAGGTTTTGAGGAGATTAACAATATGGTAATTAATAGATTGATAATACTGAGTGTATTTATTTATAGCACTTTCTCGCTAGTCAGTGCTTGCTTTGCATCTTCTGATGTTCACCATAAGCATAACGAACACGGAAATTCTATAGAAGAACTAAGACTTAATGATGGTAAGCGCTGGAAAACAGATGAAGCCCTCAGGAAAGGAATGCAGGAAATTCATAACATATTAAAATCTTCTACTGACAATAAAGACAAAAAAATAGATGAGCAGATAGACTTTGTTGTAAGTAAGTGCAAGCTACCCGAAGAGGCTGATGAACAATTGCACCTTATTCTTGCTGAGATTATAGAAGGTAAAACAATGTTATCAGATAGTAAAAATGCTCAGACGCAAAATGAAGGATTGGAAAAGATTTCTAAGGCATTAGATGTTTACCTTGTACATTTTGAGCACCCTAATTGGGACAGATAATTTCCTGCAAAGAGGCGTTCTCTTAAGCCCAATTTTTATACTAAAAACGATTGGATTTGTCTAATAATGAAAATCTTGTACTACATAAGTTCTAGTACGTTGTAGGGCGGGTTATATAACTTCCATTCTTACACCGCCCTAACCAGTTTTTGCACCAGAATCTTTTCATGTCGTTATCAAAATAGAAGTTTTCTATTTTATACATAGGGCATGGGCTGCCTTCGCCGCTCTCTAGCACCTCATAATCTTCATTTTCTACGTAAACACACCCCGGACAGATACACCCTGCGAGCTCCATTCCAACTTTCTTAGCGAGATTAGTCATAACTACCTCTTCTGTTAGTTGATGGCTGTAGACTATCACAAATTAAGAAAACTTAATTGATTTAAGACAAGTCAGATATCTTTATTTTCTATCTACTTGAATATATGCATTTTTTTAGGTGTGGTTGGAAACAACGTTTAGCAGGCTTTCCATATTATGCTCTATACGCCTGTTCATTTGCTCTATTTCCTTTAGACTAGCCGAGATAGATGTTTGTAACGCCTCAAGATCTCCAATTAATTCGTTTAGACCATTTTTAGTTGTAGTTAAGCGTGAACTTTCTACCTTCCCCATTACACGCGTTACTTCCAGGCCCGAAGAAAGCATTTTCATACTTTGGCAGCTCTGTTGGAATTGTTTTGTCTGTTCGCTAATAGCCCGAAGTCCAGCTGTCGCTTTCATCCTATAAGCTTCCTGCTGCTGTTCTAGATAAGACACTTCTTGCTCCTGCGCTTCAGATAGAGATTCTTTCTTGAAGAACTCAACAACTTCCTGCTGAATTTTTGCCGTGCAAACCAGAAAACGGGCGCTATTGATCGTGTTAAAAACCTGCTGCGCCGATTCCATGAACTGACCTAGCTCATTCTTGATTTCTGTTGAAATAATATTGTAGTTATTGGCTATCACACCAATTGTAGCACCATCCTCTCCTAGTTGCCCTGCCTGAATTTGCAAGTTGAGCGGTACATGATTATTTCTTTCATAAACAGAAAAAATATTTCCGGTGTGCTGCAGCAGCGATTGAGCGGCCTGCATAAGTTCATCAAAATAGATTATCATGCGGTCTTGTGCTCTACCAAGATGCTTATTGCGCACCGCTATTTCCTTGCTAAACGCAACCGACATGAACTCACTATAGTCGTTAAAGCCAAGGCCTTTAAGCCTTTCAAGCAACTTCGCTGCGCTATCTTTGGTAGCCAGCTTGGTGCTATTTTCTAATCCAACCAGCGACTTATATTCCTGATCAACAACCTGCAAAAATGCACTACTTGGCTTTAATCTTACAGAAAGATATCCTCCCTCAATAGGCGTTACTATTGCAAAAACCCAGTAATAACGGCCATCTTTTGCTCTGTTTTTTACATAGGCACCAATAGGCTCACCTTTTTTTATAGTTTCCCACAACAACCAGAACACCGCTTTCGGCATATCTGGATGACGAATTATATTATGCGGCTTCTTCAGTAGTTCTTCCCACTGATACATACTGATACGCTGAAATACGCTATTTCCGGCAAGGATAATACCTCTCTCGTCCGTTCTGGAAAAGAAGAGTTCCTCAAATGAGAACGGAACTTCATCTTTAGCGTGGGAATGAAGATCTTTGTTAGACATAATTCAAAAATCTAATTGGTTTGAAATGAAATATATGTGATGCCATTTGGTTTTGTTTCTACAGGTAGTTTGGCGATTTCTTCTAAACTATTAACTTCTATTACCGAAACATTAGCCTCCAACATATTGGTAACATAAATATAATCACCATCATTACTAGAAACTATACCGTGTGCCATAAGCCCGGTTTCTATTGTTTTTATCACTTTATTTGTTGTTACATCTATCACGGAAACAGTTTGATCTGGCTTATCTTCAGTTCCCTGATTTGCTACATATATGTATCTACCTTGTGGGTCTGTAAATACTTGTGCAGGGAAATGCCCTACGGGTACCTTCTTTAACAAACTCATTGTTTCTGTATCAACAACTGCGATAGAATTCTCTCCGGCAAGGCTTACATATACATATTTCTCATCTACAGAGATAGCTACCTGAATTGGTGTTTTTCCTACGGCTACTTCTGCTATCACTTTTTCTTTACGCACATCTATAGCTGAAACACTGCCGCCTTTTAAGTTTGCCACATATATTTTTTTACCATCAGCGGTCATTCTTAATCCGTGTGGAAATTTTCCGGTAGAAATATGATTAGTTACCTCTAAGGTTTTTAGATCAACCACCGCAATATTATTAGCACCGGAATCTGTTACATAGGCTATATTGCTATAACTGTCGGTTACAACATGCGCAGGATGTTCACCAATTTCTACCTCGCCAACAATGCCAGCTTCAAAATCAGCAGTATTTATTATCACCAGCTTACCTTTCATTCCTTCCATGTGTTCATGATTACCGCCTGGCATTCCGGTTGCCAGTATATATTTCCCATCTGGAGTAGCTTGAACATTATGAGGCATTATAGATGTTTTTACTGAAACATTCTCTTTTGTATCTAGTTTAACCATACTAATGGATTTTGAACCCTCATTCGCGGTAAAGATAGTACCACTTTCTGCTGAGAAAGTAACCGCAGAAGAAAAAAGAATTATTAACGATAGAATGATAAAGTTAACTTTCTTCATAAAATCTCCTTTTATTGAACGAGTGGTGAGTCGGTAGAATCTAATTGTATCCCGGCTATCTTTGCTTTTCCTGCTAGGATCTTGATATATTGACCAACAGCGGTTTGCCACGAGGCATCTCTTAGGTATTCCGCTATTACCGTAGAAACTTTTTCAAATGGAGCAACTTCACCATCATGGGTAAATTTCTGATGGTTGTTATCATAAAATCTTCTGCATGAATCTTCGTCGGACTCAGGTATTTTTATAACTTCTAATAGAAGTTTTTCGATGCGAGCATCATCTGCTTCAGGCTCAGTTTCGGAATTCTCATTCCTTTTGGCAAATCCCTTTTCTATCGCATCTTGTAGTAATAACTCGCGAATCGTTAATGCTTTTGCCGCTAGTTGTAGCGCATCTTCCTGGCTTTTAGCAGGATGATACTGCATTTCGCTAAAAACCTGTTCATCAGTAATTTCTACACCATTAACTAAAACTGGCATTTTTATCTCCTTGCACTACGGCTACGCACCACTTGATAAGGACGCCATACATATTTTACCGGTGCGCTTAGAATATGTACTAGACGTGTAAATGGAAATAACAGGAATATTGTCATGCCTAATATCAAATGCACCTGATAAACCCAAGCAAGATCCACAATATATTCTGAAGCACCACTACGGAAGGTTAGTACATGTTGCGCCCACTCGGAAAGACGAATCATAATACTGGCATCATGATGTGATAGTGAGTAAGGAATTGTTATAAGACCTAAAGTGATCTGCACCCAGAATATCAAAAGAACAGCGATATCGCTTTTAGAACTTGTCATGCGGATTCTATCTACAAACAAGCGCCTGAATACAAGAATAGTAAGACCAACAAACCCAATTGCACCAGCGATACCACCAGCAACTATAGCCAACATTTGCTTTTGTTCTGCAGTGATAAAATATTCATATACCGCATGTGGTGTTAGCAAGCCAACCAAGTGCCCGAAGAAAATAAATATGACGCCAATATGGAATAATATATTGCCAACTTTCAAGCCCTTATCTGCAAGCAGTTGGCTGGAAGATGCGCGCCAACTATATTGTTCCCTGTCATAGCGCACCAATGTTCCCAGCACAAAAACCGCCAGACATATATACGGGTATATCCCAAAGAAAAATGAATAATAAAAACTGCTCATAATTTTGCTCCTTGAGTCATATTTTCAATAGGTTTCTTCGCTCCGCCGCCGCAGCCACCGCTACTACAGCCGCCACTACCACAGCCACCAGCTTTTGGCTCTTCTGCACCCAGGAAATCAATTGGTTTTTCCTCCCACTCTTTATCCATCTGTGCAAAAGATTGTGGTATTATAACTCTCTCCTCAACTTTTTCAGGAGCTATGCCAGCTAGTTTTATCAGGCTATTAAAAATTGTATTATAAGAACTACCACGTTCTGCCAGTCTTTTTCCCAGACCTTTTAAAATATGTGCGGTGTCAGATAACATTTCGATGGCTTCATCTTTGGGAAGAGACGAAAGAAATTCCAAAAATACTGGTAAATAATCTGGCAATTCGGTTTTTCCTAACACAAACCCTTTTTCTTTGTAAACATCAGCAAGATCAACCATTGCCTGGCCGCGATCACGCGATTCACCGTGAACATGTTCAAACAAGTGCAAAGATAAAGAACGCACACGATCAAACATATCAACGTAATTTTCCTGTACTTCCAGTAAATCTGCTCCAGAAAGTTCTTGTGTAAATTTAACTATCTCTGAAATATCCGTATCATTGAGGAGTTTTTCGGTTCTGATTATATCGCAAAGCTCATCAACGCCGCTTAGCCATTCTTCAGTTGGATAACATAGAAAAATTCCAAGTACTTTAAATGTTCTGTAAAACTCAAGATGCATGTGTTCCTCCAAATAGGTTTTTACGCTTAGGCTTACTGAAAAGATTGGCATCACTATTGCCGCCCGAACAGCCGTTGCCGAACGAGAAGCCGCAGCCAGAGCGCACATCAAAGGTTTTCTCAGCATATTCCTTGTGAGATGTTGGTATCACAAATCTATCTTCATAGTTTGCAATAGCCATGTAGCGATACATTTCTTCTACCATTCTTTCTGTTAACCCTGTGCGTTCTAAAACTTCCGTATTATTAACACCATCAACATGCTTGCCGCGCATATAAGCACGCATCGCCAACATGCGTTCAAGACCAAGTTTAACCGGTTTTTCTTCGCCAGCAGTTAACAGATTGGCAAGATATTTAAGTGGAATGCGAAGACTTGCCACATCTGGGATAACACCATTTAAACCAACATCACCGCTTTCAGCAGCATTTTGAATTGGTGAAAGTGGCGGTATATACCATACCATCGGCAATGTACGATATTCCGGGTGAAGTGGGAACGCAACTTTCCATTCCATTACCATTTTATATACCGGAGAATTTCTTGCGGCTTCCAGCCAGCTTTCAGGAATTCCTTCAGCTCGAGCGGCTTTTATTACCTCAGGATCATTTGGATCAAGGAACATATCAAGTTGTGCCTTGTAAAGATTTTGCTCATCTTCCACCGATGCCGCACTTTCAATTTTATCTGCATCATATAATAGAACACCTAGGTAACGGATACGTCCCACACATGTTTCAGAACAAACTGTAGGCTCACCGTTTTCAATACGCGGATAACAGAAAGTACATTTTTCCGACTTGCCAGATTCCCAATTAAAATAGATCTTTTTATATGGGCAGGCAGAAACACACATTCTCCAACCACGGCATTTTTCCTGATCTATCAGAACTATACCATCTTCCTCACGCTTATAGATAGCACCGCTTGGGCAAGATGCAACGCACACGGGGTTCAAACAATGTTCACATAAACGCGGCAGATACATCATGAAAGTATTTTCAAACTGGCCGTAAATCTCTTTCTGGATATCATCAAAGTTTTTATCTTTACTGCGATGTTCAAACTCACCGCCAAGAATCTCCTCCCAGTTTGGACCCCATACTATTTTATCCATTTTCTTGCCGGTAATAACAGAAACCGGACGCGCAGTAGGCATGGTTTTTGCCTCAGGTGATTTATGAAGATGTTCGTAATCGAAAGTGAAAGGCTCGTAATAATCATCAATTGATGGCAGGCCTGGATTGGCAAAAATATTTGCCAGAGTACGCCATTTACCACCCTGTTTAGGCTGAATCTTGCCGCTTTTCTTGCGTTCCCAACCACCATTCCACTTGTTCTGATTTTCCCATTCTTTCGGGTAGCCGATACCGGGTTTTGTTTCAACGTTGTTGAACCACGCATATTCAACACCACGGCGTGATGTCCAAACATTTTTACAGGTGACCGAGCAAGTGTGGCAACCAATGCATTTATCCAAGTTCAGAACCTTTCCTATCTGTGCACGTACTTTCATAATAATCTCCTATTTCACCATCTGTTCTAAACGAGGCATTTCGCCATTTAACTGTGCACCATAGTTATCTTCATTCATCCAATCCACTTTTTGCATTTTACGAAGAACAATGAACTCATCACGGTTACAGCCAACTGTTCCATAGTAATTGAAGCCATAGGAAAGCTGTGCATATCCACCTATCATGTGCGTAGGTTTTAAAACCGCACGAGTCACAGAATTATGGATACCACCACGTGCGCCGGTAATTTCACTACCAGGCACATTAATGATCTTTTCCTGTGCGTGATACATCATTATCATTCCTTCCGGAACCCTCTGACTAACCACTACACGAGCTGTTAATGCACCGTTAATATTGTATGCTTCAACCCAGTCATTATCGATAGCATCTATTTTTTTAGCATCTATCTCGCTGATCCAAACTATTGGTCCGCCGCGTGAAAGAGTTAGCATCAACAGATTATCTGTGTAGGTTGAGTGTATCCCCCATTTTTGGTGTGGCGTGATAAAGTTAAGCGTAACTTGTTTATAACCTTCACCAAATTTTTTAGAGATATCTTTAGTAGTTTTCAAATCTACAGGTGGCTTGTAAACACAAAGACCTTCACCAAAAGCTCTCATCCATGAGTGATCTTGGTATAATTGTTGCCTGCCTGTTAAAGTTCTCCATGGAATCAACTCATGAACGTTTGTGTAACCAGCAGTGTAGCTTACATGTTCCGACTCAATTCCACTCCAGGTAGGAGATGATATAATTTTCCTAGGTTGTGCTTGAGTATCACGGTAGCGGATCTTTTCATCTTCGCGTGCGCTTGCCAAATGTGTGTGGTTGCGTCCGGTGAATTCACCCAACGCTTTCCAGGCTTTAACTGCAACATGTCCATTGGTTTCAGGAGCAAGGCTTAATATCACTTCGGTAGCATCGATCGCCGTTTCTATTTTTGGCAAACCTTTGCTTATACCTTCCTCAGTTACAGTATAGTTTAGCTCACCAAGAAGTTTTATTTCGTCATCAGTATTCCAGCCGATACCTTTGCCACCATTACCAAGTTTGGAAAGTAATGGCCCTAACGAAGTGAACTTTTTGTAAGTATTCGGATAATCGCGCTCTACCAACACTACAGAGGCCATAGTTTTGCCAGGAATTGGTTCACACTCGCCTTTCTTCCAATCAAGTACATCAATTCCCTGAGCAAGCTCGTTGGCGGTATCATGCTGAATAGGATTCAGCACAACATCTTTTTCAACACCTAAATGTCCAACACAAACTTCTGAGAATTTCTTAGCGATGCCTTTATATATTTCCCAATCGGAGCGGGACTCCCAAGCAGGGTCAACCGCTGCTGAAAGCGGGTGAATGAATGGATGCATATCTGAGGTGTTGAGATCATTCTTCTCATACCAAGTAGCTGTAGGTAACACAATATCAGAATACATGCAGGTAGTAGACATACGGAAATCCAGCGTTACAAGCAGATCAAGTTTTCCTTCCGGAGCTTTATCATGCCACTTAACTTCCTCAGGAAGCATCCCACCTTCTTCGCCAAGATCAACACCTTGAACGCCGTGTCTTGTACCAAGCAAGTGTTTGAGGAAATATTCATGGCCTTTACCACTTGAACCAAGAATATTTGAACGCCACACAAACATGTTGCGCGGCCAGTTATCAGGGTTATCTGGGTCTTCACAGGAAAGTTTCAAGTTGCCGGATTTAAGTGCGCTAGCTACATATTCACCAGCCTGCTTGCCAGATTTCTCTACATCTCTACCAACTTGCAGCGAATTTTTTTCCAATTGTGGAGCTGAGGGCAACCAGCCCATACGTTCTGAACGAACATTACAATCAATGAATGATAATTTTTCCCAATCTTTTTTATCTGCAAGCGGAGATAGAATTTCATCCATTTTAAGTTTTTCGTAACGCCACTGATCTGTGTGCGCATAGAAGAATGATGTAGAATTCATCTGACGCGGAGGACGGCTCCAATCAGTTGCGAAGGCTAAAGGTGCCCAACCAGTTTGAGGGCGTAATTTTTCCTGACCAACATAATGTGCCCAACCACCGCCAGATTTACCCACACATCCGCACATCACCACCAAATTGATGATTCCGCGATAGATCATATCCATGTGATACCAGTGGTTCAATCCTGCGCCCACGATGATCATGGATTTTCCATGGGTTTTATGAGCATTTTCTGCGAACTGACGCGCTATGTTAATTACGTGCTCACGTTTTACGCCAGTAATATGTTCCTGCCATGCTGGTGTATATGGAACATCATCATCGAATGAAGTTGCAACATTTGCGCCACCAAGACCACGATCAACGCCATAGTTAGCAACAAACAAATCATAAACAGTAGTAACTAAGGCATCGCCATCTTTAAGTTTTAGATTCATTACTGGCACATTTCTTTCCAGTACACTCGCATGTTCTGTACTATTGAAATGTTCGTGCTCAATATTTCCAAAATATGGAAATGCTACAGATTTCACTTCTTTTTTGCTGTGATCTATTAAAGAAAGTAACGGCCAGATTTCTTCTCCCGTTGTTTCATCTTTAAGTTCTAAATTCCATTTACCTTTCTTCTCCCAACGAGAACCTATTGTGCCATTAGGTACACGGATTTTTTCTTCTTTGCCGCAAACTATAACGGGTTTCCATTCAGGGCTTACTTCCGTTTTTGCATCTGCTAAATCAGATGCGCGGATCATGCGATCTGCAACTAGTGTATTTCCCTTTTTAACAAGCTTCACCAAGAATGGCATGTCGGTATATGTACGGCAGTAATCCTCGAAGTAATCACTTTTACCCGGAACGTGCCACTCACTTAAAATCACGTGACCCATCGCAAGTGCAAGAGCAGCATCTGTTCCCTGTTTAGGGTGCATCCATAAATCAGCAAGTTTTGCTACTTCACTATAATCTGGCGTTACTGCAACTGTTTTTGCGCCCTTATAACGCACCTCGGTGAAGAAGTGTGCATCAGGCGTACGTGTTTGCGGAACGTTAGAACCCCACGCAATTATGAAATTAGAGTTATACCAATCTGCGCTTTCAGGAACATCTGTTTGCTCGCCCCATGTTTGTGGCGATGCTGGAGGAAGATCGCAATACCAATCATAGAAACTCATGCATGTACCACCGATGAGTGAAAGATAGCGACTACCGGCGGCATATGAAACCATAGACATTGCAGGTATTGGCGAAAAGCCGATGATACGATCAGGGCCATGAGCCTTGGCGGTATATACGTTTGCCGCTGCGATTATCTCGTTAACCTCTTCCCAATCAGCACGGACAAAACCACCACGACCACGGAACTGTTGGTAATCTTTACGAACTTCAGAATTTGTAACAATGGATTCCCATGCGTTAACAGGATCTTTTGCGATTACTTTTGCAGCTCTCCACGATTTTAATAATCGGCTTCTTATAAGAGGATATTTTAAACGGTTAGCACTATATAGATACCATGAGTAACTGGCACCACGAGAACATCCACGCGGCTCATGATTAGGCATATCTGGGCGAGTGCGCGGATAATCTGTCTGCTGAGTTTCCCAGGTAACCAAGCCATTCTTCACATAAATCTTCCAACTGCATGAGCCAGTGCAATTCACACCATGCGTTGAGCGCACAATTTTATCATGCTGCCAACGATTGCGGTAAGAATTTTCCCACTCACGCGATTCATCGGTTTTGACACCGTGACCATTGGAAAACTCTTCACGCTCACGTTTGAAAAAAGTTAGTTTATCTATAAAATGACTCATGACATTCTCTCTTTAAGTTTTAAGGATTTTTAACGTAAGCGTTTTTGCGTAGGTAGAACCACCAGTTTATAACTATGCAAACTGCGTAGAATATTGCGAAGCCGTATAGCGCCACTTCAGGAGTTGCAGCTTTTATCTGCTCACCAAACACTTGTGGAATTATAAATGCACCATAAGCTGCAACTGCAGATGTCCAGCCAAGTACAGGGCCTGCTTGCTCTCTATCGAAAACAACTGCAACGGTACGGAAAGTTGAGCCGTTACCAATTCCTGTCGCACAGAAAAGTATTATAAATAATACAAGGAACGGCACAAAGAACTCTTGCGGAGTTGGAGAGGCATAAGCCTGCTTCATGTAGTGAGCAACGCCAAGAGCCGCACCTATCATAACAAATGAAGTAATCTGAGTTACTTTAGCACCACCAAATTTATCAGCTATCCAGCCTCCAACAGGGCGAATAAGAGCACCAACAAATGGTCCAATCCAGGCATACATTAATGCACTAGGAGCACCAGGATTAGCCGTTGTGTGTGTTAACACCCCATCAACCAGAATATGCTGGAAGCCAAATATAACCTGAATAGAAAGCGCAAGAGCTGCTGAATATCCAATAAATGAACCGAAGGTCATTGTATATATTATTGTCATTGCCCAAGTATGCTTGTTATTGAATATTTTATACTGACGGGCAAGATTTTGCTTGTACTGTTCCCCAGCAGGAACAAGACGCAGTAAAAATAAGGTTGCAACTATTATAGCAGGAATTACGACCCACTTACTAATACCAAGTCCTCCAGCTGCCTCTGGTTGCATAAGCATAAAGCCAGCCCCAGCAGTTGCGAAACCGATAAGTAACATCAAAATTATTTTCGTAAATGCACCAGAAGTTGAACCGAGATCAGGTGTAACATGCGATGCTGTAATATTATTCATTCCACGCCACGCAGCGATTACTAATGGAATTAAGAATACCAACCAAATATAACCAGCGTTATGAATCCAGGTTTCTTGTCCTGCTGGAATTTTGCCAATCAGCGAACCGCTGGCAGTTTTTAGGATAGTTGGCTCGCCACCAAAAATTCCGAAGGTCATTACTAGCGGAATTAATATTTGCATAGTAGTAACGCCGAAGTTACCAAGACCAGCATTCAAACCTAAAGCCAAGCCTTGCTTCTTTTTAGGGAAGAAGAAGCTGATGTTAGACATTGAAGATGCAAAGTTACCGCCGCCAAGACCAGAAAGCAGAGCTAAAACCTGGAACACCCACAGAGGGGTGGTGGGATCTTGCAGCGCTAAACCCGTGCCTAATGCAGGTATTATTAATAATGATGTTGTTAAGAAAAGAGTGTTACGCCCACCAGCTATACGAATGAAAAATGAACTTGGTATACGAAGTGTTGCACCAGATAATCCACCGATTCCAGCTAGTGTAAATAACTCAGGTTGAGTAAATGGAAGCCCAATATTCAACATCTGAACGGTAACTATACTCCAATATAGCCAAACTGCGAAGCCACATAAAAGACTTGGGATGGAAATCAATAGATTACGATTTGCGATCTTCTTCCCCTCTGCTTCCCAGAATTTCTCATTCTCTGGGTCCCATTGTGTAATATTTTTAGCCATATATACTCTCCTTGTATTAGAAACTATTGTTTGATTGCACTATCCAATTCTGGGAAAAATTTAGGTCCGCGAAGCTCAGGATGTTGTTGTTTTTCCATATTCATGATTGCGATGTGCATCCATACCAATGCTACAGCAACAAGAATGAACAGAAGCATGAAGCAGCTTGTCCATACGTTAAGCCTGTCATTCATTATACCGAAGCAGATCGGCAATATAAAGCCTCCTAGTCCGCCTATAAGGCCAACTATACCAGCAACAGAGCCAACATTATCTGGGTAGTAAACCGGAATATGCTTATATACAGCCGCCTTGCCGAAAGACATGAAAAGCCCAAGAATAAATACGATAACTGTAAATGGTATGAAACTTAGACCAGCTGAAAAGCTAATATTACCATTGATGCCGTGTATTGTGTAATCTGTTGCTGGATAGCTAAGAATAAAACAACAAACAACACACACTATAAATGTGATGTACATAACTTTACGCGCACCAAGCTTATCAGACATATATCCACCGACAGCACGGAAAGCAGAACCTGCTACAGAAAAGCTTGCAGCCAACATACCAGCCTGTTTTATATCCATACCATATGCGCCTACATAGTAACGTGGCAACCAAAGTGCTAGCGCAACAAACCCACCAAACACAAAAAAGTAATAAACAGAGAAGCGCCACACCTGCAGGTTTTTAAGAGGCTCTAGGGCAGCTCTTATCGTTTTTGGTTTTTCTCCTGAGGCTTTTCGTGCTTTAAGTTCCGGCTCGTCTTTCGTTACGAACCAGAAAATTATAGCGGAAAAGAATAACACCGTCGCCCATATTTGCGCAACCATATGCCAGCCATAAGCAACCATAACAAACGGCGCAACAAATTTTGTAACTGCCGCTCCAATGTTGCCCATGCCATAAATACCAAGGGCCGTTCCTTGTTTATCTTTACCGTACCATTTAGAAAGATAAGAAATGCCAACCACAAAACTACCACCGGCAATACCAACACCCAGCGCAGTAACTAACATCATATTATAAGTATCTGCGTAAGTTAGCATCCAAGTACAGATAGCTGAAGATATCATCACCACCAATAATATCGGTCTGCCACCATATTGGTCTGCCCATATACCAAGCATTAAACGAATTAGTGAACCTGTAAGAATTGGAGTGCCTATTAACAGGCTGAACTGGGTGTCTGTTAAACCCATATCTTGTTTTATCTGAACCCCGATAATCGCGAAAATTGTCCAGACCGCAAAACATATTGTGAATGCAATCGTTGTAGAAATAAGAGCTACGTTCTGCTGAACTCTGCTAACGTTTTTTATATCAACCATACTCCTCCTACAACTCTCTAATTTCATTATTCGTAGGTAGAATATCTCATGGTGCAGAGCGAGCTTGGTTGATCTGTATCAAGTAAAAAGAAATTAGTTGGAATCTTTCATTACCTCTCTAAATCTTGGAAGTAAGCCAGTATTTTTTGGAGCTTCATCTTCCAACAATTTAGATGTTATGAATGATTTTATTGGTAATATATTATTTGAGATATGAATAAAAGCATCTCTTGCAACACGAGCAGCCAGACTGTCTTTATTATAAATATCTACAATTTTATTTGTTGCTAAATAAAGAGGGCGGGTTGCTTTTCTATGTTGATTTTGATAATAATCCAGCACCTCCTCAGAGCCTATATCTCTACCAGACTTCATCGCTTTTTCTATTCTGTTAACTAACGTGTTCTGCGCCCTTAAACCCAAGTTAAAACCATGTGCCGTTACAGGATGCATACCAACAGCG
This sequence comes from uncultured Rickettsiales bacterium, assembly GCA_964564045.1. Taxonomy (GTDB): domain Bacteria; phylum Pseudomonadota; class Alphaproteobacteria; order Rickettsiales; family UBA8987; genus JAMHZE01. Next base: position 22,848 of record CAZLZP010000004.1, on the reverse strand, counting down.
GCATCACCAATAAGCGCAAAACGCTTAGATGTAAATGCGTGAGAATAGACAGCAACTAAAGGATAACAATATCTATCACTATCAAGAGACATATCGCCATATCTATTCACAAAAAGATTTTTTATATAGGCATTAAACTCCGCCTCTGGCATTTCATAAACACTATTTATTTCCTGAGGTGTAGCTGTTAGAATAACAGACGACCTGTTGCCATGCAGGGGCAATACTGCAAGTGTATTGCCATATAAGAAACATTCATTAGCAACACCATCATGAGGTAGATCGTGTCTCATTTGGCATACCAGCA
>CAZLZP010000004.1:1714-22531 GCA_964564045.1 uncultured Rickettsiales bacterium | reverse complement strand
GCATGGTTTTACCAAAATCTTTCATAGAAGCTGATATTCCGACCTTTTTACGAGTTTCAGAAAATCTACTATCAGCAGCAACCAATAGTTTAGATGTAACTTTCTCGCCGTTTGATAGTTTTGCTTCCACTATATCATCGGTAAGTTTAAAATTACTGATCACAGCACTTGTCAGAAGTGTTATATTTTTATCGTATCTTACTGCTTCGTAAGAAGCTTTTCTTATCAAATTATTTGAAACTATGAAAGCAAGGTTTTTTAATTTATCACCCAAAAAATTCAGGAAATATAACGAATTTCCGTTAAATACCTTGGCTTCATTTATAAAAGAAATGTCTTTATCAGAGAATCTTTCCCAAATGCCCATATCACTCAAAACACCCTTTGAAAAATGCGTTAGAGCAATATCTCGGCCATCAAAAGACGGGGATGCTATCGACTCCTCACTATTCTTTTCCACTATCAATATCTTCAGATCTAGCTTCGAAAGGGCTTTGGCCATACATAAACCTGCTGGACCGGCTCCGATAATCATGACATCAAAATTATTTTGCATAGGGCGTCTATTAAGTTGATCTCTCGGAACATGGTACATTATCCCTAATACCTACTTGATATATGTCAATCAGCCATGACATGTAGTTTGTTGTTGAAAAGAAAGAAGGTTAAATATATCGTAAAAACAGTAATTCTTATAATCTAGTTTGCTGTGTAGACTTTTTAGCTAATTATGAATAACCACTTAGAAAATATATGCAATTTTATCCACGAGGCTCAGAAAGAGCGTGGGTCAGTTTCGCTTTACCTAAGAAGCAAGGGAAAGGAATTTGCGGAAGAGCTGGAAGACCAATTCTCTATTGTAGATAAATGTATAACACCGCTTAATTCTTTACCAAAAAAACAAAGTTCTAAAATTGAGCCATTTCTTAATTCAGCTCAATATCTCTCGGCAAAAAGAAAATATATTATTGCAAAAATGTTAGACCCAGCAGAGGCCTTAACCTTTTATACTCGCGACATCATTGCACCAGCAATTGAAATTGTTCAGGAATTAGCTGTGTTTGAACCTGCTAATAATCCGGCGAAAGTATCTGCCTTCGTGAATTTTATGCATTGGAAAGAACGTGTAGGACTAGAGCGTGCAATAGGAACCCAACTTGTTGAACTTGACTGGGCTAATGCAACTACTTTCAAAGGTAGAGTTGAATATATAATTTCCGAGCAACAGGCCTACGAAAGAATGTTCCTCGCCCTGTCCGATGATAAAACTCAGAAAATGATAAAAAATTTAGAGAAGAATAATGATGTATTTAAGAGGATAGAGGAAATAAACCAAGGCATGGTGAAGGGTAAGGTTTCCAGTAACATTCAGTCTATCACTGCTAAAGAGTGGTTTACCCTGTTTACCGCAAAAATGGATCTGCTGCATGAAGTAGAAAGAAATATCACCTCTAATTTAACATCAGCAGATGAGAAAAAAACATCCTCCAAAACAGCGGTAGTTTTGAATTCCGAGCAATCTGGAATTGAAGGCAGCGTTCGCGCTTATCTGGATAAAATTCAGTTGTTACCTTTATTTGCAGGCATCGATAACGAAAACTTGCAGGACATACTTAAATATTCTCGCGTCGTTGAACACAACAAGGGCGCGATGATATTCATGCAAGGTGAGCAGGCAGCTCGCTTCTATATCATCCTGGAAGGTTGGGTAAAATTGTTCAAAGGCAATACAGATGGCCAGGAATCTATACTGCAAGTGATGAGTGTTGGCGAAAGCCTGCTTGAAACTGTTATTTTTAATAACACGCCATTTCCTGTAAATGCACAGGCGGTTGATAACGTTAAACTACTTTCAATACCGGCATCTATCATACGTGAAAAACTTCAAAGCAACAAAGAGCTGGCGATCAATATGCTTTCTACTGTTGCACACCGCTCTCAAAGCCTTATCAGCCAGTTTGAGCAACTTACGCTAAAATCTTCTACTCAGCGCGTGGGTTGGTTTTTACTCAGACTATTCCTGGAAAAAGGCGGTAGAAATATGAATCTTAAACTACCTTATGATAAATCTTTGATAGCTGGTTATCTTGGTATGCAGCCTGAAACATTCTCTCGCACGCTTCAATCCCTGAAAGAGCATGGGATAGATATCGACCGTAATCTGATAAGCTTGCCCGATGTATATGCTTTGTGCAACTACTGTGATTCTGAATTAGCAACACGCTGTAGCAGGGCCGGAACGGACGATTGCCCAAACCCAGACTGTATAGCTAGTTAAGAACCTAATTTCTAACTGGTTGATCTGTATCAAGTTCTATCTCTCTATTACTAACTAACATCTCTTCAATCCGAGCTTATTGTGCCTGATAGGAGCTTTAAGCCGCAGTTACAGATTTTCTGTTACTGCCAGGGTAGTAGCGGAAACGCTTCTGCCTCCCCATTTTGGAAAGGATAAGATGAAAGTGTTTGAGGATAATTTCGGGAGGAAATTCCCTTATTTAAGGCTGTCTGTAACTGATGTCTGTAATTTCCGTTGCCAGTACTGCCTGCCTAACGGCTATCAGAAAACCGGTGACTTCCAGTTTCTTGCAACCGAAGAAATTATTCGGTTGGTTAAGGCCTTTGCAGAACTTGGTGTCGAAAAAGTTCGTTTAACCGGAGGTGAGCCAACCCTTAGAAAAGATATCACAACTATAGCAAGATCAATATCTACCCTGCCCAATATAAGAACAATCGGGTTAACTACAAACGGTTATAATCTGAAAGAAAAGGCTCAAGAGTTTTTTGATGCAGGTATTAATGCGCTGAATGTAAGTGTTGATAGTTTGCACACTGATAAATTCTATAAAATCACCGGACATGATAAATTAGAACATATCTTAAATGGTATAGAAGCCGCCAAAACTGCAGGTTTAAAAAAGATAAAAATAAACAGCGTATTACTTAAAGATATAAATGATAACGAGCTGCCAGAAGTTCTTGAGTGGGTGAAAAAAGAAGATTTGAGCATAAGATTTATAGAATTAATGCGCACTGGTGATAATTTTGAGTATTTCCAGAAGCATCATTTAAGCGCAGAGATCATCAAACAAAAATTACTAGAGCATGGTTTTACACCAAGCATTCGCAAACATGATGATGGCCCAGCACAAGAGTTTGAACACCAAGATTATAAAGGCAGAGTTGGCCTTATTGCGCCCTACTCCAAAGATTTTTGCAAAACCTGTAATCGTTTAAGAGTTACCGCACGCGGTGATCTAAGGTTATGTTTGTTCGGCGAGAAAGGCTATTCGCTGAGACCGTTTTTGGCAAGCGATGATAGGGCAGATGAGCTGAAAGATAAAATACTGGAACTTTTGCATTTCAAGCATGAAACCCATTATTTGCAGAATGGTTTCACTGGAATAACGCAAAATTTAGCATCACTAGGAGGATAAATGCAGAATACATTTAAAATGATAGATGTTGGAGATAAGCCTGTAACATTCCGTTTAGCGGTTGCTTGTGGCGAGATACATGTTGGGGTAGAAGCCTTCGCACTTATCCGCGATAGAAAATTACCGAAAGGTGATGTACTGATGCTTGCAGAGATTGCAGGCATAACTGGCGCAAAGAAAGCCTATGAGATGATACCACTATGTCACCCGATGGGGCTTGATCATGTTAAGATAATCACTGAGCTGGATGAAAAGAAGTCTAGCATTGCTGTATTCTGTTTCGCTTCAACCCACGCCAAAACAGGCGTGGAGATGGAAGCCTTAGCTGGTGTAAACGGGGCGCTTCTCACTATCTGGGACTTAACAAAGATGGTAGAGCCTGATTTGCGCATTGATGATATAAAACTACTTGCAAAACTTGGCGGCAAAAAAGGTTTGTGGCTTAATCCTGCCGGTGTTCCAGAATGGATAATGAATGCTATCCAGCCAGCAAAAGAACAGGTTCTTTCTGGCAGAAGAGCTGCCGTAATAACTATGAGTGATCGCGCGCACAAAGGCGAATACGAAGATAAGTCTGGCGTGGTTCTAAAGGAAATACTTACTGGTTATGGAGCGGTGATTTCAGACTATAATGTAATTCCAGATGAAGTAGATAGTATCCAAAAACAAATTGAAAATATCATCAAAATAAATGCTCCGGAGTTAATAATTTGTACTGGTGGCACAGGCGTTTCAGAACGCGATGTAACGCCTGAAGCATTATCAAAACTCTTAGATAAAGAAATTCCAGGTGTAGGCGAACTTCTAAGAAATGATGGTTCAAAATATACCGCGCTGTCGTGGAGCAGCCGGGCTGTTGCAGGGGTTATAGGAAGAACCCTGATCATCACGCTTCCTGGAAATCCAGCCGCCGTTAAAGAAGGTATGGATGCACTACTACCCAAACTTATCCCTCATTTAATTCGTATCATTAATGGAGAAAAATAATGATAAGTTATCAGGATGCATTGCAGATAATTTTAAAAAACTCCTCTGGGAGTAAAACAGAAAAGTTGCCTCTACTTTCTGCTTTATCCAAAATATCTGCCTCTGATCTAACAAGTAATATGCAGGTTCCTTCCTTCCGCAATTCTGCAATGGATGGCTTTGCCGTAAAATGTTCGGATGTAAAAAATGCCAGCGCAGAGAACCCTGCAAAACTCAATATACTTCAAGCCATTGCAGCAGGTGACAAAGTTGAAATATCAGCGGAAACCGCTGCCGGAAGCTCCGTTCAGATAATGACTGGCGCTCCAGTTCCTGAGGTTTTTGATGCGGTTATTCCTGTTGAGGAAGTAACTATTGAAAATAATTCCGTTATTTTTAAACGCCCGGCAAAACTAAATGAAAATATCCGCTCTCCCGCTGAAGATGTACGCATTGGCCAGAAAATCCTTAGCAAAGGAAAAGGAATAACTTCAGAAGACATAATGTTACTTTCTGCTTTAGGTGTTAATGCAGTTAGTATTTACAAGTTTCCTTCAATACAGATCTTAAGCACGGGCAAAGAGATAACAGATAACTACAACGAGCCGCTCCCTGAAGGAAAAATTTACAATTCTAACTCTCCGTATCTTATAGCTAAAGCCAGAGAAGAAGGCTTTGAGGCTGCTTATGGAGGTATAATCGCAGATGATCCGAAAGAGTTTGAATCTGTTATATCAAAAATAAAACCTGAAACTATCATTATAACTACAGGTGCGGTTTCTAAAGGAGAATGGGATTTTATTCCTGAAAGCTTGAAGAATCTTGGTGCAGATATTCATTTTCACCGAGTGAATATAAGGCCGGGAAAACCTGTGCTTTTTGCCACATTACCGAATGGTAATTATTTCTTTGGGCTACCGGGAAATCCTATTTCTGCTGCTATCGGTTTTCGATTTTTTGTAATGCCGTTACTTAGAATTTTACAAGGTTTGGAGCCGGAGCAGCCGCTTATAGCAAGGCTAGTGAATAGCTTTAACAAAAAGGGAAATTTCAAACAATTCTTAAAATCTAACCTTGAAATAGATTCAAACGGGCAATTGGTTGTTTCTATATCTGGCGGACAGGAATCCTTCAAAATAAGTCCAATGGCTGAAAGCAACGCATGGGTAATTTTAGAAGAGAATCAAAATGAATATAAATCAGGCAGCCTAGTTTCGGTTATGCCGTATAGAACACTTAACCAACTGCCAATAAAACTAACGGAGAAGATATCATGCAAGATAGCGTAAATGTTGAAATAAACATGTTTGGTATGCTTAAGAAGTTTTCTGAGGAACCGCCACTTATGCTTGGCGTTCCAGCCGGTTCAAGCATCGCTGAAATACTGGATGTATTAAAGAAAAATCTAGCGAACCGCTTTCCTGATTTTAATCATCACAAAGTTATTGATGCTTCGGTTCTTGCTGATGAGAAAGAAGTTTTGAAGCATGACCATATAATAAATCAAGATACAAGTCTAGCTGTTTTACCGCCAGTTTGCGGAGGATGATATGAAACCTGCAATTTATGTTGGTGTTAGTGAAGAGTCTCTTTCAGTTGAAAAGGCCGTTGAGTTTGTGAACGCACCTGAAAACGGTGCTATGGACATGTTTGTTGGTAGAGTTAGAAATCATAATTTGGGCAAAGCCGTAAATGCGGTTAGTTACGATGCTTTTGTTCCGCTTGCTTGTAACGTTATGAGAGAGCTTTGCGAAGAAGTTATATCAAAGTTTGATAAACGCCTTCGTTGTTACATAGAACACCACAAAGGCAAGTTGGAAATAGGTGGAATTAGTGTTGTGATAGCAGTTGGCTCTCCTCATAGAGATGAGTCTTTCAAGGCATGTCGTTATCTTATTGAACAATTGAAAGTGCGTGTGCCCGTGTGGAAGCAAGAGCATTATGTAGATGGTGACAGCGAGTGGGTAAAAGGTCATTCACTTTGCAGCCATCATCACGAACATGAAGAAGGAGCAGTTGCCTGTGCCAAATAACACTGCAGGAATTATTCTGGTAGGTGGAAGATCTTCCCGTATGGGGCAAGATAAAGCCTCATTGCCATGGAAAAATTTTAGATTGGCAGACCACATTGCTAATATTTTAAGAGAGTCTGGTATTAAAGATATTTTTGCCAGTGGTGAAATCGAAGGCTATCAAAGCATTCCAGATATGTTATCTGAAAAAGGCCCCGTTGGTGGTATCTGCTCTAGTATTATGGAGTGTTACTCTAGACAGTTCAGTAATGCACTAATAGTACCTGTAGATATGCCGTTTTTTTCAGCAGAGGCCGTTAGAACGCTTATTGGTGATAGCTCTGATGTAGATGCAAGGCATTTTGAGAAACACCCCTTACCGGTTTTTATAAAAATAAATGAAGAAATACTAAAATATTGTCGAATGATAAATAAAGAATTGAAGAATGACCAGGATATGTCGGTTAAATCATTTTTGAAAAACTTATCAACAGAATCAGTAAAAATACCAACCAACTTAACAACACATTTAACAAATACTAACACCCCTGAAGAATGGAAAAAGGCAAATGAATCTTAGAATAAGTAAAGATCAACTTAGGTTTCGCATCAGCAGAGAAGAGCTTGCAGAACTACTTCTGGGTAATGATATCTGCCTTGAACCTCCGCTTTCCAGCCAGCAGAAACATCTTATTATCCTAGATAACATAGAAACCCCGCTCTTGTTAAGAGAAGAGGATAATAAAATAATATTAGCAGTTAATAAGAAGTATCTGGAAGAATTTTCAGAACATATTCCTTCCCGCGAAGGAATTGAACATGAGTTTCAAATTAACGGAATATCCGTAAAACTGGTGTTAGAGGTTGATGTTAGAAAGAGCATGAAGCACTAACTAGCCCCAAATCTTAAAAGCTAAATTTCCTGCAACAAACAGTACCAGTAACGCTGTAAGCAATGCAACGATTCGTGCCGGAACAAATTTTATCACCATTAAATTACCTATCTGGCCACCTATTAAAGCCAATAATGGAAGATACCAATAGTCCGCTATGGTTTCTGTCAATGTAGGTTTGCTTAGTTGCCCCAACAATCCGGAAATAGAGTTCACTAAAATAAACATAGAAGATACCGCAGCTATCTGCTTTGGTGAACCAGCGCGGAAATAATATAATATTGGGGCAAGAAAGATACCACCACCAATGCCGGTAATGCCAGCTAGAAAGCCTAATACAGAGCCTAAAAACAAACTTATCCACAAAGGTATTGCTCTATAACTTCCAGGGTCATCACCATAGTGCCGGTGATGAATCAACAACCGCAACCCTGTAACCAGTAAACTGGCAAAAAGTATAATAACGAATAACTCCTTCTCTATTGGCAGCCTACCACCTATATACGACAACGGAACAGATGTTAACGCCAGCGGAAGCAATAAATTCCACCTCAGAAACCCCTTTCGTATGTAGTTAAAACTATTGCCTGATACCACCACAATGTTACAGAGCAGCGCAATAACGGGAATGACCACAAATGGTAACTTCCATAGAACAAGTAAGGCTAAATAGGAAGAGCCTCCTCCGAACCCAACCCCGGCGTATAAAAGCGCAACAATAAAAAACAAAAATCCTAGCATAATATTTTATAATATGTTGATATCATGAGATATATAACCCCATTATGTCCCATCCTATTTGATGTGTATCAACTGTTTTAGATAATATCTCTGTAGGTGAAGTTTTGGACATGGTCTGCGCTTGACAAATTGTTATGGAATCTTATTATGTTAGGATTCCTAACAATAATGTTGGGTATAATTTATGGAGTTTCCTATGTCTTCTAAAGCCGTATTTTATCATGCTGGGTGTCCAGTGTGCGTTTCTGCTGAACAACAAGTACTCGAGATTGTTGATCGTAACAAAGTTCAGTTAGAGCTCGTTCATTTTGCTCAAGGAGGCAAAGACCGTATCGCTGAAGCCGAGAAAGCTGGGGTTAAATCCGTTCCTGCTTTGGTGATTGATGGTAATGTTCTACACATCAATTATGGTGCAAGCATGGATGATGTAAAAAAAGCCGTTGCTTAATACTATAATCAGGCGGGTGGGTTTATACTTACTCGCCTGATTCACACATTACGAGGAACCTATGAAGATTGACGTATACGACACTTATGCCACCTCAAAAACAGGAAAAACAATCCATTTTGATGTATTCCTACCAAATGATGGTCGCAAAGAAACAGCCGTAAAATATGCACGGATATTTCTGGAATCAATCGGTGAAGCGGCGGATGCGCTCAAATCTGAGCGTTGTAGCTTCTGCCACAGCGAGACCGCGCACCCTGTTGTTGAAGCAGAGATTGCTAAGTCTGGGCATTATATTTTACAAATGGAAGGTTGCCCTAATCCATACCGATAAGTGAAGCACATGAATGAAAACACCAAAATAGTTATGGGTATTGAGCGTCTATCGACGCTGTTTCGCGCTGCCCTGTGGGATGAAGCCAAGCACAGCGAGCTAAGTCCTCTACAAGTACAAATTTTGCTGTTCATTGCCTCTCATGCACCGATGCAAAACAGCGTATCGACATTGGCAAAAGAATTTGCAGTGACCAAAGCAACTATAAGTGATGCCGTGCGTGTGATGTTGGAAAAGAAAATACTTAAGAAACAATCTGGCGATGATGCCAGAGCATTTTCACTACACCTCACCGCAAGCGGCAATAAACAGTTGCAAAAGCTTTCGGTATTCATCGATTTTTTTGATGGGGCGCTCACTCTCATTCCTGCAAACGAGCGCAAAAAAATATGGGAAGGATTGCTGCTGCTGATGGGACATTTGCAAAAAACCGGTATTATTCCGCTGCGTATGTGCCTCAACTGCCAGCACTATGGCAAGCATAAAGGTACTGCTTATTGTAACTTATTGAAACAGCCTTTGCAGCTCGAAGATATTCGCCTCGATTGTCCGGAGCACAAACTGGTTGCATGAATATTCCAGCAATTGAGCAGGTGGCATTTGAAGCTGTTGGCATGATTGCGGACTAGGTAGAAACACTCGGGCACTCACTCACCCCATTCCCCGTTTATAAGATTAAAGTCCCTACAAGTAAAAATATATTGCCTGTTAAATCTTAAATAATTCCCTGTTTTTATTTTTAGGGAATTTACCAAGAAAAGTGCTTAAAATCTGCGTTACAAGACGGAATTTTTGCTAAAAAACCTCAAATTCCCTGATATTTTGAAATTTTCCCTGTATTTTTCCCTGTAAGCAGGGTAAATGACTGATGGCTAGTAGCTGACGCAGCTTCTTCCACCACCATTTAACTCAAGTATTTTACGACCTTGTGCAGAACCGTCTGGTATTGCGCCATTCACGGCGACGGCTATAACATCACGACCCAAAATCAGCCCAATTTTAGCCCCTACTCTGCTTTTACATCTTTTTGCTTTACGCCCCTACCTTGTTGGCATCTATTTACTGCCTACAAGTTTCTTTTAGGTCAGCAATACTATCACATTCTATTAAAAATAAAGGTCAGTCTATTACTTTCCCTTTTTCCCAGACTCTGGACCAATATGGTTTTGCACCGCCTGTGTAAAACCGCCAGCGGGTACGTCCCGTGGATTCATGGAAGCTAAAAAATACAGCAGCTGTTTATTTTCTTCTTTCATTAAAACATCTTCAATTCTGTCAACACCACCATTGACACGATCAGCTTTGTATCCGTTTTCAGATGCCGACAGGGTTATCCCACCAGAATGTTCAAAACCCCATTTATTATTGAGTTTATGAAAAATATCCTTCGCTAAACCCTCTACCGTAACCCCATCCGGCAACTTTGAAGCATCTATAGACTTATCCAAGTATATAGCTAATTCCTTTTGAGTTATATATGCAATCCCCGATCCCTTATTGTAAACCTTGGAATGTTTATTATGGTGTTCAACATCAGTATTTGTATCAGCTTCAACTAGATGAGCATATACCGCTTTCAATTTCTCTTCTAAATCGGTCTGGTTTTCGTTGCTTGTCATAGCACATCCCTAATTGAGAATAACTCATAAACAATAACATATTAATCAATTAGAAACAACAAGTTTCCCTGATTATAAGATAAATAAGTGATGGCTAGTAGCTGATGAAGCTTATTACACCACCAATCTTAAATAAATTTATTCTTCTATAACAACACGCACAGTGTAACGACCGTTAGTTTTCAGTTTATCTAACGTAAGAGGTGATAGTTTTGCAGATGTTTCAGTTGGCTTTGCAAGTTGCGCTGTTATAGGCTCGCCATTTTCATCAGCAAGTATCTCTATGCGATAAGACTTCGCGCCTTTGAACGCTTCCCACTTCAATACCGTATCTGAATTAAGAGGCGAGTTAACTGCAGGTGAAATTACTTTTGTAAGCTTTAGATCTTTTTCAGAATATTTTAAAAGTGAACTACCTCCCATAGAGCCACAGGTAATGGAAGGTATACCAAAGTTTGTAACGGGAGATTCTACTGCCAACCTTACTTCCATACGCTCCCCGGCATTGGTTGAAGGAAGTGCAGGACTTTGTATAACTGTATTACCAGAAACAGGAACATTTACAGTACGTAATGTTCTGTAAGAACCAAGACCACCACCCGTGCGAACCTGCCATGCGCCGCGTAATATACCTGTGCCACTTGCTGTTATTTGTGCAAGAGCAGTACGTTTCTTGCCATCTGGAACAGAGCATGAAGAACTACCATCATCGAATGTTAGAGTGATACGAGACACACTAAATTCAGAACCGCTGCCACCAATGTTCACCGGCATTTCACCAGTGATCACCTGAGCATCGCTCTGATCCGTGAATATTCTTTGGATAAGAAGAGGTTGACCTGCCTTAGTTGCAGTGTACACCACACTGCGCGGTATGTTTATGGCCTCAGAAAATATATAAGGTGTAACGTTGTTAACTATATTCTGTGTTTTAGAAAGAGCTTTAGAAATGGTAATAAGTATAGGGCCATTGCTGTTACCAAGACGTATTATCACAGAAGGGGAATCTACAGTAACTGAGCCCGCGGCACCATTTCTCATCACTGTCCAGGTAACCGGAACTACCGCCGGGTTATTAGCAGCTATTGTTCTTGTAGATGGGCTTAATGATATGGAACTTAGCGCAGCCTGAACCTGAGGTGCAAAGCTTGTTATCAGCAGTAACCCGGTTAAAATTGCCAGTATATTCTTTTTCATGATCTTACCTACAAGTTAAAATCCAAATGGACCAAAAAGTTTTAGTTTAAGCAGAACCCTCGCATCTTTTTCTGAAGTATTTAATCCTGTTATGGGATCTGGCACGTTATCGTAAATACCTGCTAAAGCAAGCGCGTATCCTGGAGAATTAAGCTCAGCCTGTTTAAGCTGCCAGGTGAATTCCGTTTGCAGGTTAAAATCATCTTCTGCAGTTGTAGCACCATCATTCAGTAGAACAGAAAGATTAGTATTATTCCATACTTTATCAGGCAGGAATATTATATCAGCACCTAAGCTTGCATGGTAAGCATGGCTTACGCCATCTATACCTTCACGCAAATATTCAACCTGCAGTCCGGGACGAAGGGTTACACTTTCAGCGGCCCTGAATTCAACAGTAAGGTCGGTGAAGTGTGTGTGGAAATCATTTACGCCATCAACATCATCAGAAAGCTGTGTATATGTATGAGTGAGTGTCCACACCGTATTCTCATGGCTCATTGAAACACCACCGTTAACAGAAGAAGTTACCCGGTTCAATCCTAAACCCGTATAACCAGCAGGTGTTTCCTTACGATCTTCATCATTTGCTGAGCCGCCCAAGAAGAATACTGGAGTACCAAACATTTCTTCTTCTGGAGCGTAGCTGGTTTGCACCCAGGCACCTTTAGAATCGTTACTTGGCAGAGTTGTAAGATCGTTCACATTATCAGTTTTATAGAATATCTCGCTATCAACGGTAAGGCCACCATGCATATAACTGTTATTGATAGAATATATATTGCGATCTTTTTCAAGGAATGGATTTAACAGCGTATCGTAATATGTACCTGTTGTTTGATAGGCAAGTTCAACATTCCACCTTCTTAGCTTACCATCTTCCCCAACTGATGTATCACCAAGAGGAGTAAGCAGGAAAGAATAGCGCTGTGAATCATCATGCTCGGCGCTATTACCTGTACGCTTGCCATCAAAATCGAATTTGCTTTTTGCATATTGAGAACGGAATGAAAGAAGCTCTTTGAACAGCACAGTTGTAAGACCAGCCTGACCACCTGAGGCCACACCATCTGAATTGAACGCTCCGGCTGAACCAGCACTGTATGTGGTACCTTCACCATTATATATGGTACCTTCTAACTCAAGATCTTCGCCTAAAGATTCTATTGGTTGTACTTTAACGTGAGCACCTACCACACGCTGATCAGATTTAGCTACGCCAAAAGGATTATCGTTACCTATCGCCTGAGCAGGATTTTGCGCAAAGCCTGTAACAACAGCCCTTTCATTATCTATACCGAACTGCGCGGAAGCACCTCGCCTGTAAAAATTATTCATTAATATATTATTTGCGCCGATATCATGATTACCAAGGCGCAGCAAAGTAGAAACATCCTCTGAAGGTTTTTCGGCAGTAAGTAGATATTCACCCACCTCAACACTATCGCCATCAGGGTTAAAACTATCATTGGTATTTATGAAGCCATTGCCTCTTGCCGATAGCTGCCAGCCATTTGTTTGTGTAGTGCCTTGCATCTGCACCTGGCTTTCAAGATTATTTCTTGGGATATCCCTGCCCGGCTCTTTTGTCTTCCAAGGTATGTTGGTATAGGTAGCATCTATATTACCGGTAACTGTTGTAGGGCTTTCCTTGGGAGGCTCGCCAGAAGTTGTGAATCGCCAGTTCTTCAATTCAACCAGTTTGTTGTTCTTCCCCATTTTAACAAGACGTAAACTATGGCCGCCAGCAAGATAAGGAGTTGAGGGAGTAAATATAACTCTGTTGCCATCCAAGTTTATCATCTGGGTTACATCAACACCATCAAGTTCCAGGAAAAGGCTGTTAAGTTCATCGCTGCTAAGGTTTGCAGGTAGCTCAACCACCAGAGCTTCGGTTTGCCTGAATATACGGAATGGATCTCCGGGGCGTATAAAATGGAACTCTTCTGCCGCTGCAATAAACGGCTGCGCCAATGAAAGGCCAAGAACGGTTGTGGCAAGTAACTGTTTATATTTCATACAAGTAAAACTAGTTTAAAACAGCAGTATATATAGAATTATTTCAAAAAGTTAAGCTTCTTGACAAAAAAAACGTTTAATTCTAGGCTTCCTATTCAATTTTATTGTTTTTTATACACGGAGTTACCACATGAAAACAAAGTTTTTTACACTTTCAGCAATTTCAATGTTACTAATATCAACTTCTGTTTCTGCCGATCCTGCAGGACATACAGGCTTGATGAATGTTGGTCGTACTCCTGGTAACGCAGCAGTTCCAGCATCTCTCTCTAATTCAATACAGGGAAGTGGTTCTCAAAGATCAGAAGGTGGTGGTGGCCGTAGTGGCCATGGCGGCGGTCAGATTAGCGAAGATCCTTCCAAGAACCAGGGTATAGGCGGCGGTCAGATTAGCGAAGATCCTTCAAAAAACGGAATTCAGAACACCGTTACACCAGGTGGTATGGGCGGCATCGGTATGCAGGGTAAAGATAATAAAGGCATAGGTGGTCAGGGTATGGGTGGAATGAAGAACACCTTTACACCAAGTGGTATGGGCGGCATTGGTATGCAGGGCAAGGATAATAAAGGTATAGGCGGTCAAGGAATAGGCGGAATGAAAGAGGGCAAACTTGGAATAGGACCTAAGCCTGAAGATCCTAAAGGCCTTGGTGGAGTTGGTGGTCAAGGAATGGGGGGAATTGGCGGACAAGGACTAGGTGGCATGAAAGATATGAAAGATGCTAAAGGTTTGGGTGGCCAGGGTATGGGCGGTATGGGCGGCCAGGGTATGGGCGGTATCGGCAAGGATAACAAAGTTGGAGGCTTTGGAATTGGTGGTAATGATAATAAGCAGGGCGGCTTTGGCATGGGTGGTGATAACTCAAACAAACCTGGTGGCCAGTTCGGTATAGGCGGAAATGATAACAAACCTGGTGGTCAAGGCAACGATAATAAACCAGGCGGTCAGTTTGGTATAGGCGGAAATGATAACAAACCTGGTGGTCAGTTCGGCTCACAAGGAAATGATAACAAACCTGGTGGTCAGTTCGGTTTTGGTGGCAATGATAACAAGCCAGGCGGCCAGTTTGGTGGTTCTCAGGGTAATAATAATAACCCTCAGCATGGCAATCAGAATAGCAATAACCCTCAGCATAGTAACCAGAACAGCAATAATAATCCTCAAACTGAAAAACCTAAAGATACTTCTGGTGGCGGCAAACAAACCAGCGAAAAAGCTCCTGCTGAAAAGGAAAAAACAGGCGGTGGTGAAAAAGTTGGCGGCGGCAAAGATAAATCTATGATGCCGAGCGACGAAGGCGGCGGTAATGGTGAAGGCTTAGGAGCTGGCGGTGGTAGCCGTGGTAACAGCGGAACACCAACAATGATGGGGCGTTCTAACCCTCACAACCAAACAAACCCTGGTCGCGATGGCGAAAATGGCGGTGGCGGTGGAAGTAATGGGCCTCGTATAAATATGGGTAATGGAACCGTTATTAACCCCGGAGATAACGTAGCTGGTAGCAGAGGCGTTCCCACAGGAATTAATTCAAACATGGGTCGTCAGGTAAATCCTGGTGGTATACCAGATGGTGTCGGTGGCAGATAGCTGAATAGTGAGTAGGTTAAATGGGTTTAACCTTGTCGCCAAACATCTTTGCGGCTTTGGTTTTATCCCTTGTTAAAACTATTACCTCGGCTTGCTGATCAAGCAAATCCTCAATAAGCTGCTTGCCTATAAAACCAGTCCCCCCTGTAATGAAATATTTCATTACGCCGCTTTTGCATTCAGAGTTGGGTAATCGGTGTAGCCCTTTTTGTTACCTCCATAGAATGTTGCGCGGTTATATTTGTTTAACTCGGCCCCTGCTTTTAGTCTTTCAGGAAGATCTGGGTTAGCGATGAACAACCTACCAAATGCAATTGCATCGGCCTGGCCAGAAGCAACGGTATCTTTTGCCGTTTCTGCGCTATATCCACCTGCAGAAATGAAAACACCATTGAAAAGTTTTTTAAATAACTGTGAAGTGCTAGGCGCGTTCTCGTTTACCTCATCGCCGCCGCCTGCACTTGTTGCGCGAGGTTCTATCAGGTGGGCATATGCAATATTGCGTTTGTTCAATTGCTCTAGAACGTATGTAAATAGCTTTATAGGGTTGGAATCATGCATATCGCAGAAAGTACCATAAGGAGATAAGCGAACACCAACACGACCAGAACCAAATACTGATATAGCCGCATCAACAACTTCCAGCAATAGGCGTGCACGGTTTTCGATAGAGCCGCCGTAATTATCTGTACGCTGGTTTGAACCATCTTCAAGGAACTGGTCTAGCAAATAACCATTTGCACCGTGAACCTCTACACCATCAAAGCCTGCTGTCTTTGCGTTCTCGGCGCCTTTTTTAAAATCTGCCACTATTCCTGGTATCTCTGATGTTTCAAGCGCACGAGGTGTTTCTAATGAAACCGGTTTCCACTGAGCTGAGAATGTACCGCTGTTTTTCGGCTGTATCGCAGATGCCGAAACAGGTAAAGCGCCGTTAGGCTGGTGAGATGTATGCGAAACTCTACCCACATGCCATAACTGCAAAAATATCTTGCCACCTGCTTTGTGAACCGCATCAGTTACCAGCTTCCAGCCTTCAACTTGTTCTGCTGAGTGAATACCAGGCGTACCCGGGTAACCCTGCCCTTGCTGAGAAACTTGCGTAGCTTCAGATATTATCAGGCCCGCGCTTGCACGCTGAACATAATATTGGGCGTTAAGTTCATGCGGAATATTTCCCGGCTGCTTGCTGCGCATACGAGTTAACGGAGCCATTATAACCCTGTTAGATAATGTTAGGTCACCTAGTTTTAGTGAATCGAATAGCGTTGTCATGGTATGCTCCGTTTTGTTAAGTTGTTTATTTAGTTTTGTTTAGTGATTTTTCAATGGCAGTAGTAATTGATTTTGATGTTGGTGAGGTAGTGCTTGAAAAATAATCTATAAAATCTCCCTCAGGCGAGATCAGGTATTTATGGAAGTTCCATTTTGGCGTTCCAAGGAAACTGGTTTGTTCTGCTGCCCATTTATAGAATGGGTGTGCATCATCACCTTTTACCTTTGTTTTGGTAGTTAATGGAAAGGTAGAGCCAAAATTCTTCGTGCACAGCTCTTTTATCTCGGCATCTGTTCCGGGCTGTTGCCCGCCAAAATCATTCGATGGCACGCCAATTACAACCAAGCCTTTATCTTTATACTTTTCCCAAAGCTTTTCCATGTCTGAAAGTTGCTTTGCAAAACCGCAGCCGGTGGCGGTGTTAACTATAAGTATAACCTTGCCTTGAAATTGCGATAAAGGCATATCTTTTCCATCTATATCAGTAAATGAAAACTGGTGTGCATTGAGTTTAGACATTTGTTGCCCCTGTGCTATTGCTGGAAATGAAAAGAAAATTAAACTTATTAATAATGATATTATTTTTATGTTATTCATGATTACTCCTAAAGAATGAATTTATGTCTGCAATAACTGGTGCGCGGTTCCTTGCAGGCGTGGAAAGCGCTGCGATTATATCTATATGATCTACACCATCATAGAATTTAACTTCGTATTTGCCGCCTTTATTCTTTAATCCAACTGCTAGATTTTTTATATTTATATCCCCAACATCCTTATCATCCTTTCCCCACAACAGAAGCATAGGGGGTTGTTTACCATCAATATAATTAGTAACCTGCATATATTTATAGCGCTCAGGCGGGCCGAACATATCTTTTAGATCATCTTCCTCCGGAATAAAATCATACGGGCCAGCAAGGCCAGCAAAAGCTTTTACCCAATTTCTATTACCACCTTCAGCAGCCAGATATTTATTATCAGTAGTAAGAAGAGCAGCAATATGAGCACCAGCAGAATGACCTGCAAGGAAAATATTGTTATTATCACCGCTATATTTCGAAATGTTATTATGAACCCAGGTAACCGCTTTTGCAGCATCTTCCTGCCATATAGGGAATTTAACTTCCGGGTACTTTATGTAATCGGGAATAACCACAATATAACCAAGTTTAGTAAAAGCATCTGCCACAAAACGATAATCATCTTTGCTTCCATAGCTCCATTTTCCGCCATGAAAGAACACTATTACCGGTTGTTTGGTTTTTGTTTCAGCAGGAGTATACACATCTAGCTTTGAACTATTTTTACTTCCAAAATCAATATCTCTGGCAATCTTTTGCTTGCTGAATAACGCAGGAAAATTGGCGATTCCAAAGCCTATTCTGCTGCAAGATGTAGTTACAGCCAAAACAGTTAGTAATAATAAAGTACTTATTATTCTCATTTTTATTTTATCCTTTTTGCCAGCATAAAATATATTGAGCTAGGAAGTATGCGCAGCAGCTTCATAAAATAAGTGAATCTTTTAGGAAAATGTATTTCGAACTTACTGCCTTTTAGGCCTTTCACTATGTACTTAGCTGCCTTATCAGCTGTTATGATGAACGGCATTTCAAAATCGTTCTTGTCTGTTAAGCGCGTTTTAACAAAGCCCGGGTTAATAACACGAATATCGATGTTCTTATCTTTATTTTCTATGTAAAGGCTTTCGGCAAGGTTTATAAGCGCGGCCTTTGTTGCGCAGTATGGCTGGCCATTCGGTAGGCCACGGAAGCCTGCAACGCTTGCACATAATACAATTTGCCCTTTGCCTTGTAACTTTAAAATTGGAAGAGCGGAATAAACAACGTTAAGCGCACCAGTAAAATTTACGTCTATGATTTGTTTAACTGTAGCAATATCAGGCTCTTTACCATCATGCGGCTTATAAGCTGCCGCCATGAATATAACGCTATCTATCCTGCCGAAGTCTTTAGCCACTCTCTCAGCCGTTGCTTTAACTTTCTCCGCATCGGTAACATCAAGGGAATAGGTACCGTGATCAATTCCTTCTAACGAAGATTTAACCTCAAGAAGTTTTTCGTTATCGCGCGCAGAAAGAGCTATTCTTGCGCCTTGTTTCGCCAAAGCCTTAGCAAGCTCTGCACCTATGCCTGTACTGGCTCCTATTATCCAGATTCTATTATTTTCAAACATATAGCCTACTCACCTTTTTTCATGAATATTGTAAGTTCTGCAACTGTGAAGCCGAACTTTTTAATGTATGAGCGGTTTATAAGTACGCCATCATTCATCTGCCACATCCAGTCATCAAATTTAACGCGATAAGTGCTGCCTTCAACTTCAAGGTCCATAACATACTTCCAGTTCATTGCACTGCCGCTTTGATGGCCGGTTGCTTTATCTATGATATCACTTGCCGTACCTTCATAATGATTTTCAGCAATTTTTTTGATGGTCCATATTCTTTTTTGTGTTTTACCGGTGCCGTAATAAACAAAATCTTCCTCAAGTGTTCCGGTATCGCCACTCCACTTACCAGCCATTGTAACATCAAATTGGCTAACCACGCGGCCGCGCCAGTCTTGTACCACACCCCAGGCTTTTACCGGGCCATTGAAATATTCCTTCACGTCCATTTTCGGTGAAGTATCTTTGTAATAATCTACCTTTGTTGATGAACAGCTGCTAAGCATTATTGCTCCTGTGATTAATGTGAGTAATTTTAACTTCATGTTTTTCTCCTTTTTTTAAAATTGATACTAGTAAGATAATTGAAATAATCTTTATGGTGCATGGCAGTAATGCGTACAAAAAGCTTAGTGCGTGTAAAGATTCAATGCTGCTCTGCGTGGCAGGGGTATAGTTATACAACTGTAAAAGTGGGAACGAAACACCGGTGGCTATAGCAAGCGCTGCCTTGGAAAGGAAAGCCAGAATGGAATAATCAGTGGTGAAGCTGCTGCTTTCAATTTTATCGGCAAGTATTGCGGGCGGCAGAACAAGCTCTGCCCCGAACGCAATGCCAGAAAGAATGCATATTAGAAGGTACGGATAAAAATCGCCAGCTTGCAAAAAATAAGCCCAGATAAAAGTTGCAACAGCCAGCAACATTGAAAATAGCCAGGTCTTAACTTTGCCAAATTTTTTAGCAGCCTTGTTCCAAATTATAATTGAAACCGCTCCGGCTAAAAAGTAAGCGATAAGGAACAGGCCTGTATATTCTTCTAAACCAAGTAAATCACGAACATAGAATATTATAAGAACCGCAGGAATGCTAGATGCCAGCATACTTACAAAATAGCTTGAGAATAATAGTTTTTTTCTGGCGATAGAACTTATTACCTCTGAAAAAGATAATCTGGATGTATTGGTTTTTTCAAATGTAAATTTACTTAACCAGAATTTTATGAATATAAAACTTATAACCAGCAATGAAACAACCATTATTACCGAGTAGATAGAGAACGCCTCAACCCTGGAATTTTGTGATACAAGCACAGAAGGCAGCGCGGCTGCCAATATTAAACCTATAAGCCCAAAACCTTCGCGGAAGGATGATATAGTTGTTTTTGTATTAGTATCATCTGACCATATGCCGCCAAGGGCATTTAAGTTTATGCTGATAATACTGAAGCCAGTTGAAGCTAAGTATACCGAAACACCAAACCAGATAAGCTTGTTTTCACTGGTTGGATTGAATAAACAATAAAAACCAACCGCCAATAATATTATGCCGCTTAGAAATATTATTGTTCTTTTATTACTGAACAGGTCACTTAAATAACCAATTATCGGGTCTTGTACCGCATCGATTATTCTTAGCAACAAAAGTGTGAAGCCTATAGTTGCCAGCGAGATCCCAAACTGGCTTGCGTAAAGATCTGGCGCGTGGATATACAGCGGCACGCCTGCAAAAGCTATTGGGAAAGCCATTATTCCGTATGCTATCAGCGAATAGATATTTATATTTAATTTGCTATTCATTACTTTCCTGTCAGGCGCCTTTTCAATTGTTGTTCACTGGTTTTTTCACTTAACCAGATATCAAAAAACCTTTTACCGAATTCCTTATCAAGAACCTCGCCTATCTTTTCACCATTCTTTAAAAATACCGTTGTACCTTTATTCGTTAATATGCCGGTTAAAACCGTTCCATTCTCAACATTTGGGAATATCTTTTTCATCTCGCTATTCCAGGAAGATAGCTTTTTCTTATCTGTAAAACCCTGTTTTTTCATCTCGGTAATGCTTCTATCTGCAATATCTGCGCCATCCAGTTCC
>CAZLZP010000004.1:0-1704 GCA_964564045.1 uncultured Rickettsiales bacterium | reverse complement strand
AGCTTAAGCGCAACCGGATTGCCGGCAGTATAACTGGCATTTGGAGCATAAAGAGAGGCTTTGTAAACATTCCATAACAGAAAATTTAGATTACCAGAACCAACTATCTGGGCATTTGGAATATATTTATTGATATATTCTGTGCCCAAGTTCGCTGAAGTAGAAGTTGAACAGGATATAATTAAAATTATTACTAGCATTCTAAGCATGTTGAAGCTCCACCTGCATAACATCTGTTCTTTCTACAGAAAAACTTGCAATACAGCTTGCCAGATAAAGTTTCCATATCCTTATGAATTTATCATCGAAGCCTAACGCCTTTACCTCTGCAATTTTAGAGTTAAATGTTTGCAGCCAATTATCTAGCGTTCTGGCATAATCTTTACCAAAATGAAATTTATCAGTTATTTTTAAACCAGCCTTTTTTGCTTCATACTCGAATCTCTCAGCTGAAGGCAGCATACCCCCAGGAAATATGAAGTTGCGTATCATATCACCCCCCTTGCGATAAGATTCAAAATATTCATCTGCAATGGTTATGGTTTGAACAACGGCCTTACCTTTTTGGTTAAGGGCTGATGCTATTTTATTAAAATAGGTAGACCAGTATTTTTCTCCCACCGCCTCGAACATTTCGATAGAAACTATATTATCAAACTTACCTTCTTGCCTGCGGTAATCTTCTATCACTATGTTAGAGTTGCCTTTTAGATCTTTCAGCCTGTTGTTGGCAAATTCATGCTGTTCATTGGAAAGGGTGATTCCGGTTATTCTGTGGTCTTTAGTGGTTATTGCGCGTTCGGCAAAGCCGCCCCAGCCACAGCCTATTTCAAGAATATCGCCTGAATTATCTCCAAGAAGTCCAAGTATTCTATCATACTTGTTATGCTGTGCCTTTGCTAATGGCTCATTATCGTTGCTAAATATGGCAGATGAGTATGTCATGGTTTGGTCTAGCCACAACGAGTAGAAATCATTCCCAAGATCATAATGCGCTTGAATGTTACGTTTACTACCTTTCAAATTATTACGTTTGAAGAAATTAACGAACTGCGCAACAACCCTGTAAAAGCTGGTACCATATATGTAGCTATTAAGCGCATCTTCGTTCTTCAGCGCCACGTATATAAGCGCGGGCAGGTTTTCTGAATCCCACTTACCATCGCGATAATCTTCAGCAAAACCAATATCACCTTTTGTTGCAAGGTTAGTTATTACATCATAGCTGTTTATTTTCATATTAGCTTTCGGGCCAGGCATATTGCCCTCAAACAGATATTTTTTTCCTTCTGGAGAAATAACTTCAAAAGATCCATGTCTTATATTTTCAAGAGATTTTAGAAAAGCATCGAATGCAAATTTTTCAAACATAGCTAATTACCTTTTTGGTTAACTTATGATTTTATAATCCTTAAGAACCCAACTTCATAATTAACTTTTTGTAAGGTTGCTTGAAGTTGTAACTTTAATATCTTTTTGTACTGGCTTATTGATATATTTCACTTTTTTAAACATTAACTTAACTGCCTGATAATGAATGAGAAATATAGTTTTAAAAGTTACCAGGGGGTGAGTCCAGAATGCTTTTATTAAATTAGTTTTAGTTAGCGGCTGAAAGTTACCTATCAGAGAAGTTATAAGTTCTCTATTACCTTCAGCATCAAAATAATCTATCCACACACCAAGCTTATCTTCGCGATAGTC
>CAZLZP010000003.1:39300-56049 GCA_964564045.1 uncultured Rickettsiales bacterium | reverse complement strand
ATCATCTGTGCCGGTAGTTATGGTTACCGCCCTGACAGAGCAGGAAGATAGGGTTAAAGGTTTGGAATCGGGGGCTGATGATTTTATCACGAAGCCCATAGATGAATTTCACTTGTTCACCAGGGTGCGCTCACTTATCAGGATCAAGGAACTTTTTGATGAATTAAAGCTCAGGGACAAAACCCGGGCAACTCTTTCTGGGCCTGGTATCAGGCCGGTTTCATCGCTTGATCTGCGTTCAACGATCGTTTTGATCAACGACGATGTTTTTGAATTAAAAAAGATCAGAGAATGTTTAGAGAAAGAAGGCCACAAGGTTATTTTATTTAATCCGAACGAGCCGGTTGAAAAACTACAGACCATGGAATTTGATCTTGCGATAGTCAGCACGATGATGGAAGAAAAGAACGGCCTTAGGATATCTGTTGAGATCAAAGGAATGGAAAACAAAAGAAGGGTGCCCGTACTGATACTTGTTGATGAAAGCAACAAGGAAACAATGCTGAAAGGTTTGCAGGTGGGTATTGATGACTACATACTTGAACCCTTGGATGTTAACGAGTTAAGGGCCAGGTCAAGAACATTACTTCGTCGTAAAAAATTGCAGGACAGTTTACGTAGCGGTATTGAAGATAGTATAAGCGCTTCGGTTGTTGACTCTCTTACCAAACTTTATAATCGCAGATATCTCGAGCAGCACCTTGGTACCATTTTTAATGAATCTATGCAAAGAAAGGATGGGCTTGTTCTTCTTACAATCGATATAGATAACTTTAAACAGGTGAATGATAGGCCGGGGTGGGGTCACCATATTGGGGACGAGGTTTTAAAAGAGGTTGCTGAAAGGATAAAAATTTGTATCAGGGATACAGATCTTGCAGTAAGACATGGTGGCGAAGAATTTATTGCGGTTCTTACAAATACTAATTTTGAAGTTGGTAAAATGGTTGCCGAAAGGATAAGGAAGTCGATAGCAGACCACCCTATTAAAATATCTGCAGAGCCAGGACAGCTTTTCTGCACTGTAAGCATAGGAGATGCTGCCATGCACCAAGATGGTGACACACCAGGTGATTTAATCAACAGATCCGATGCAATGTTATATAAAGCTAAAACCACCGGCAAAAACAAAGTAGTTCACTCAGAATGAGAGAAGATATTTTAAATAAGATCTATTCGATCAGAGAGAAGGCATTTTCGTTTATAAACGAGGCCGAGTCACTGCTTAACAGAGTGATCCTTCTTTCAATTATCATTGTAGTTCTTGTATGGATAAACTTAGGCAGGATCATCGAGCTGGCGGTAAGCGAGAGTAGAATTAAATCTAATTTAGTGACAAAGCTTGAAGAGGTGTCTGGTAAAAAGGCCGAAGTATTAGGCGAGGTAACATTCAAAAACGATCCTGAGCCAGTTGTATCAGTCAATAATGTGAAGATTCACAACAACTCCGATCTTACCAATGAGGATTATTTTCATGCGGATGTTATAAAATCAAGACCTAGAATACTTAGGGCCATTTTAGGAAAGGCTGACCTTGATGATATTTACTTTGAGGGAGTTAAGATTAACTTAGGCTCTAGCAAACAAGAAAAAGATGGCTTTGATAGTTCTTTAGGGAAATCTTTTTCTAAAGGTGGTAAGTTTTACGGTAAAAAATTAAAATTTAAGGATCTGGAAGTTAATTTATACAAAAAGAACCCTTTAGCAGAAGGTTCTGCAATCACTAGAAAAGTTTTTTTCCCTACTCTGGAAATAATCCCAAATCCGAAAAATACAAAAGCCAAATATCAGATTTTGGGTAGTGTCAGCTCTAAGAAATTTAATGAACTTTATTATTTTGATATTAAGCTGGCCGAAGACTTTGGCAGTAAATCTCCTTACGAAGCTAAACTTTACTCTAATAATTCTGAACTGAATTTTTCTGGTACAATAGATACTGACAATAAACTTGATTTCCAGGGCAAGATAGAAGGGAAATCTACTGGTTTAACAAAAAAGCTACTATCCATTCTTGGTATGTCCGAAGAGTTTCTTGAGAGTTTGCGGGAGAATGATGAATCGGTGGTCTCGGGGGAATATTCATATGATGGTATGAACCTTTCGATAAATAATTTTAAAAGTGAGGGCAAAGTACTTACTTTTGCGCTTAATAGTAAAACCGATCTGGCAGACAAAATTTCCACCGTAGCTGATATAAACGCAAGCCAGATTGATTATTCTCAGATGTTTAAATCGTATATGGAGATTGTCTCGGAAAAGAGGGCAAAAAAAATAGAAAGGGACTTCAAAAAGAAGCTGGAAGAATACTTCCTTTTTGCTATCGGTGACGATATTAATTTTTTAGTGAATATTAACGCACCTTCAATAAAGTTTTTTCATGAGAAGCAGGGTAGCTTTAATGCCACCTTGTTGATGAAAGACAGTAATTTTAAGATTAAGAAATTGACTGCCGATCTTCCGGGCGAGACCAACCTGAATCTTGCGGGTGATTTAGAGATCAATAAAAAAGATAAGCAGCTAAAGGGCAGCGCAAGGATGGTGTTAAACGGTAAGAGTATGGATCAACTTCAATACGCCCTTGAAGCAGACTCTTTGGAAAGAAAAGAAAAGCGTTTTGGAACATTCTTTGTAGATACTAAGGCCTTCTTTTATGGACAGAATATTCACCTGAGAGAAATGGTCGCAAAAATCAACGAAGATAAGATGGCCGGTCAAATAATCGCCGACTATTCAAATGAATTTAAGGCTTCGGCGGCCTTTAACTTTACCAGTCTTAATTTAGATAAATATCTTGCGTATGATGAAAAGCCTGATCTTGGAGGCGCAGGAGAGCAAAACCCACTTGCTCGCAAATTTGACTTTCTAAGAGTTGTAGATTCAGTTTTTGACAAACTGGACATCTCTTTAATAGCAGATGATATGGTTAAAGCAGGATATAATTATACTGATGTATCGATTTATGCGCAAATAACTCCCGGTAATACAGAGGTTAAGGATATATTCTTTATATCAGATATAATGGGGGAAGTTCAAGGTAAGGCTAATCTGGATCTTTCTGAGTTTCGTCCTAGGTTAGATATAGATTTAAAAATAGATAGTTACGACGCAGACCTACTTATTTACGGAGAGTTGGTTAAACAAGATGATGAATACAATTTCGACGGTAAGTGGAGTACTGAGAAGCTGGGAGGCTTTCTCGGTAAGATGAAGATAAAGATTGGGGAATTAAAGATTTACCATTTTCTTTTAAAAAATTTTGTAATTACCTCTCATGCTGAAGAAAGCAAGTTCGTTATAGACCAGGCGAGAGCAGACCTGTTTGGAAACAAGATAGATTTCAAAGGATACCTGACAACAGAGTATCCATCTTTCAGCCTGTCCTTTATTGCTTCTGAGCTGCAGTCTGATAAATTTATGGCGAGCACTCTAAACTTAAACCAGCTGTACTCCATATTTAACATGAGTGGAGTTCTGGCATCGTCCGGATATAGTATCGAACAAATGATCCAGAATTTAAAAGGAAATATATCTGTAGCCACAAAAGGCTTTTCAGTTTCTGGATTTGATATCGCAACTATTGCTAAGGCCCTGCCTTTAGCAAAACGAAGGGAGTACGTGAAACTGATTTCTGATGAGTTGCTTAATAAAGGCAAAACGGAGTTCAACTTTTTTATTGGGGCATTTAATATACAGTCTGGCCACGTAACCTTTACGGATCTGCCTATATCTGGTATGAATGTTCAGAGCGCAAAAGTTTCAGGAAACATAGATCTGCCTAATTGGTCGCTGGCAGTAAACTCTAGTATGAGCGTTGTAACCAGAGATAAGGGTAGTTTTGAATTATCTAGTAAAACAACAGGATCAATATCTAATATCCGTACTACCTGGGATACCTCAGGCATGATGCAATACTGGGAAAACAAATTCTTCAACGGTAGGTAATTAGTCTCTGAAATTCATGAATTGAAGCGGTAGTTCTATACCTAAATTCTTAACAAGGGCCATTGCTTCCTGAAGATCGTCCCTTTTCTTTCCTGTTACCCTTACCTGTTCTCCCTGGATAGAGGCCTGAACCTTTAAGCCTTTATCTTTAATGCCTTTTGTTATTTTTTTGGCATTTTCCTGATCTATTCCCTTCTTTAATTTTATAGCCAGCCTTAGCATGTTGCCGCTTGCCATTTCTTCTTTGCCAAAATCAAGACATTTAATATCAACATTCCTTCTGGTCAGGTATGTTTTCAACATTTCAATCATGGCCTTTAATTTCATATCGTCATCAGCCATGATGGTTATGCTTTCTTTGTCATTTTCAAAACTGGCCTTAGAACCTTTGAAATCATATCTGTTCCCCAGCTCTCTTTTTGCGGAGTTCATGGCGTTATCAACCTCTTGCAGGTTGGTTTCTGAAACTATATCGAAGCTTGGCATAGCGTTAACCTTATTTATTATTTAAAACTTTTTGTAATTCTTCTTTTACAAGTTTCCTTACTAATTCTTCAACATCATTCTTTTGTTTCTGTGTAGAGTTATCAGGTTTAATGAAAGAAGGCCTGTCCTTTTCTGAGAACGAGCTCGCAGAGCCTATTTCATCTATATTACCGGTGGTAACAATTCTTATCATCGCGCGTATTGCCTCAGTACGAGATTTCATCCCATGTGATATTTTCCACTCGTCTATCTTGCGAACATCTTCCGCAGAAAGCTGTAAATGCATATTTTTAAACAGTTCTTCCACCATATTTGTACAGTATTTGTATATTATTTATACATTTTCCTTGATTTATGTATATTTTATGTATAAAACTTAATCACAGGTTTAATAATATATACTATTAATTGATATGGAAAGTAAGATTTTTTTATATGATCGTCTAATTGGGGAAAGATTAAAGTTCTTCAGGAAGAAGCGCGGTCTTACGCAGGCCTCTCTTTCTAAGCTTGTTGGGGTAAGTCCGCAGCAACTTCAAAAGTATGAAATAGGTAAAAATAGAATAAGTGCCTCCAGAATAAAACACATGTCTGAGGTGCTTGATGTGCCGGTGCATTTTCTACTTACCGACCCAAAAGAGGCCCCGGTCGATAAAAAATATTCCATGAACGATAACTCGAATGATAACGGCGTTGGTAAACTTGTATATTATTATTCAATGATAAAATCTGATAGGGTTAGAAGGCTGCTCATCAGTAGTTCTGCTATATATGTTGAGAACGGGCTTTAGATGAATCTAAAATAACTGCAGCAACCTGTCTTCAAAGAAATTTATATAAACTAGCATCATGGAACTTAATGCCATTCCCACAAAAAGAAATCCTACATATATCTGAATTGGCATCAATATAAAAAACACCTGCATGGTAGGCATTAACCTACCCATTAAGCCCGCTGAAAGATACAACATCGTACCTACCAGTATCACTGGCGCAGATATCTTAAACGCAACCAGGAATGAGTCGCCGGTGGTACGTGCCATGGTTGCAACAAAATCATCAAGTGGCGGCATCTTTGCTGCCTCTATCAAGCTATAGCTTTCAGCAAACGATTTTAAAACCACATGATGTAACCCTGATGTAAAGAACAGCGTTATCCCCAGAACCGAAAGAAAGCCACCTATCACTGAACCCTGAGTACTTTGGTTGGCATCAAAAAGTGTTGCTGTAGAAAGGCCTGTCATGAATGCTATTTTCATACCTGCAATGTGTAGTGTTGCTTGAATTATCCTCATTAGCAAACCAATAAAAATGCCGGTTGTCACTTCTCCCGCAAGGATAAGAAAAGACATGAACATATCGCCGGGCATTGGTGGAAGTATAGGTGAAACTATGGGAAAAAGGACCAGACATAACATCAATGCCAGGCCTAAACGCGAGCGTGTGGAAACGTACGATTCACCGAAGCCGGGAATAAAAAGCATTACCGAGCCTATCCTTGAAAAGATAATAGCGTAATGAAAAAGGGCGTTATTACTAAGCTCGGTTAAAGTATTCACAACTTATCCCGTAAAGTTTTCAGCGTATGATTTTATTATGATTGCTGCGGATTTTGGTTCTATCGTTTCAAAATCAAGGCCATTTTTTCTGGCGTAGTTAACTGCAGATTCTTTAGAGTCAAACTTCAGTTTTACTTCCTGTTTCATATCGCCAGAGCCTTGCCAGCCCATAAGATTATCAACCACTTTCTTTGATTCAGGCTTAAATTCCAGAACCCAATCGGTCTTTGATTTGCCAGATTGCATTGCGTTTTTAGCCGGTTTGTAGATTTTTGCTTTTGCCATAAATTCTGTAATAATTATTTCACACCTATATTAGTTAATTAATTTTATTGATGCAACTATTACAGTTTTGCCATTATTTGCCACATAAACTACCTCAAAGCCAAGTCTTGAAGCTCATTATCCTTGAATTATTGGGGTATAAAACTATATAATAGCGGAGAACCTAAATTAATATAAATATGCGCAAAGCAAGTGTAGAAAGAAAAACCAAGGAAACTGATATTAAATCTTCGGTAAACCTTGATGGAACCGGTAAATATAAAGTTTCCACGGGTATAGGCTTCCTTGATCACATGATGGAGCAACTTTCCAAACACTCTCTTATGGATCTCGAGCTTGATGCCAAGGGTGATACTCACATAGATTTTCACCACACTACCGAAGATTCCGGTATTGCGATTGGTCAGGCGGTAGCCAAGGCGATGGGTGATAAAGCGGGCATACGCCGCTTCGGCCATGCCTATATTCCTATGGATGAAACCCTTTCACGCGTTGCACTCGATTTCTCAGGCCGTCCTTATCTTATATGGCGCGTGGAATTCACACGTGACAAACTCGGTGAGATGGACACAGAACTTTTCAAAGAATGGTTTGGTGCTTTTGCGCAGGCAGCAGGCATTACCCTTCATGTTGAAAATCTGTATGGTACAAATAACCACCACATCATCGAATCTTGTTTCAAAGGTTTAGCGAAAGCTCTTCGTGCCGCCATTGAACTTGATCCTCGCTCTGGTGGCGTAATACCTTCTACGAAGGGTACTTTGTAATGTTTGGCAGAACCAAGATATACTCTGTTTATGTTAAGCAGGGTGTAGTAAGCCCTCTGGAATCTGCGGTGTTTGTTAAGCAGGGG
Organism: uncultured Rickettsiales bacterium; assembly: GCA_964564045.1. Taxonomy (GTDB): domain Bacteria; phylum Pseudomonadota; class Alphaproteobacteria; order Rickettsiales; family UBA8987; genus JAMHZE01. The sequence goes on along the minus strand of CAZLZP010000003.1, from coordinate 48,924 downwards.
TTTAGTTTTGGGGCATTTATATTTACGGTGTTGTGGGCATTGTACCACCGTCTTTGGTTAGTTTCCATTATAGTTGCTGTTGTTTCTGCATTTTTTGCAGTGAACGATGGCGTGGCTTTTGCCATATCATCATTACTTTTTAGTGTATGGTTCGGCCTTGAGGCAAACAATTTTCTAGCTCTTAAAATGGAAAAAAGAGGCTATGTTCTATTCGATATATCAACCGGCATAGATAAACTTGCCGCTGAGGCAAGATTCTACGATAAATACCTGCTGAACAAACAACAAAATACAAAGCAAGGCAGCTTCTCTTCTATGAAGCCAGCAACATCTTAGTGGTTAACAGATCTTCCATATAAACTATTTTTCTTTCAATTTTCTCTCTGGTTTCGCTTTTAAATGGGTTGCGCTCCAGCTTCCATTTGCAGCCATTCTTAATAGCTTCGCTTGCTTTACGTTTTACGTAGGAAGGCTCTAGCCCGGCCATCATACAAACCTCATTAAAATCCTCGCTATCACTATTCAGCCATGAAATGGCGCGGGCTTTTTCCTGTTTGAATTCCAGTTTTTTTGAATTGCTTCCAGCATCCATCAGTGCCTGAGTTATAACTGCCCGCCAAAGGGCGCGGTAACCACAGGGGTGCTCTCCATCTTGTTCTGGAAGGAATGAATTTTGAAGTTCTTTATTACTTATTTTTGATGAGGATAGTAGTTCTATAGATTCGTTGCGGGCCATAATTATAAACTAAAGATTGATAATAAAATTCTACTGTAGATTTATTAATGCATGGTAATTTTAGGTCGGGAAGGGGTGGCAAATTTTTTTATTTGGGGCTTCCAGGCCAAGAAAAAGTGTGGATTTTAAAGACGAATCTTGTATAGCTACAAGCCTATGACAGTAGTTACAAGATTTGCTCCCAGTCCAACTGGATTTTTACATATAGGAGGCGCACGTACAGCGCTGTTCAATTATCTTTATTCTAAAAATAAAGGTGGTAAATATTTACTGCGTATTGAAGATACAGATACCAAACGTTCAACACAGGAAGCCATAGATGCCATTATATATGGCCTTAACTGGTTGGGGTTGAGGCATGATGGTGATGTGGTATTTCAATCTAAAAATCTGAAAAGGCATGCCGAGGTTGCTCATGAACTTCTTAAGAAAGGCTCTGCTTACAAATGCTTCTGTACACAGGAAGAGCTTGATGAAATGCGTAAACAGGCTGAGGCTGAAGGTAGGGCCTTTAAATATCCTCGCATCTGGCGTGATAAAAATGAAAGCGAAGCACCTGCCGGTAGTAAATATGTTATTCGTATCAAGGCCCCGCTTGAAGGTGAGGTGGTGGTTAATGATCTTATCCGTGGCGAGGTAAAATACCCCGCAAGTGATCTAGACGATATGGTTCTGCTTCGTGCAGATGGTACACCAACCTACATGCTTGCCGTGGTGGTAGATGATAATGATATGGGCGTAACCAATATAATTCGTGGTGAAGACCATTTAACCAATACATTCCGACAGAAAATAATTTATCAGGCAATGGGCTGGGAAATGCCTGTAACCGCACATTTACCACTTATACATGGCGCAGATGGTGCAAAACTTTCCAAGCGTCATGGCGCGCAGGGGGTGGAAGAATACCGTGATATGGGCTACTTGCCCGAAGCGGTGAATAATTATTTAATGAGCCTGGGCTGGCACTATGGTGAAGCGGAAACCATAACCATGGAAGATGCGATCAAAACATTTGATATTGCCCATGTTGGCAAATCTCCGTCGCGTTTCGATTTTGCCAAACTTAACCACATAAATGGAATTTATCTACGTAGGCAAACACCGCTAAGGATATTCCAGTTGATAGAGCCATTTATGGGTAAAAAATATGGCAGTAAAATGAACAAAGAAATTGCCGAGAAAATAATGAAACTAACACCAGCTATTGCAGAACGCTCACAAACACTAATAGAATTTGCCGATAATTGTGAGTTCATATTTGCACGTTTACCTTATACCGAGAAAGCGGCAAAAATGCTTGAGCAAGGCAAGGAACATATACCAAATATAATTGCAGTTTTTGAAAACATTTCTAATTGGAATGTTGATGAGATCAAAAAGAATATAGATGAATATGGCGTTTCAAGAAACATAAAGCATGGCATATATATGCCGGCAGTACGTGCTGCTGTTTGCGGTACTATGGAATCGCCTAATCTGGTAGATGTTATAGCCGCCCTTGGTAAAGACGAGGTATTGAAAAGAATAAAAAACCTATGACCGATATCACCCCATTAATTCCTGCCGGTAGAAAGATAATCGAATCTTATGGTAATGGCTCTTTTAAGGTAAGCGGCGAAAGATACGAGTGTAATTTGGTTATATTTCCTGATGCGGTTCAAAAACTACAAGCTGATAACATTCCAACCCTAAATGAAAATTCCATCAAAATCATATTTGATAATGCTGATAATGTGGAGGTTCTTCTTGTTGGAGGCGGTGAGAGAGCCGAGTATTTTTCTCGGGAGCTTGAAACAAAACTCAACCAAAAGAACGTAGCTGTGGAGTATATGACAACCGGAGCTGCAGCCAGAACGTATAATGTTCTACTTTCCGAAGAAAGAAAAGTTGCAGTAGTACTGATTGCGGTGTAAAAGCTAACAAAATTAATCACTAACCAAAGAAATAGAAATTATGGCATCAGATAAAATATTAATTCCTTCACAAAAAATTCAGGCAGCGGCAGATCTTGTAGCGGCACCTATTAACGATGTTGCTGGCGCAAAAATGGCGGGTTTAACCGCAGCCGCCCACGATCTCAGCATGTGGAGCTTATTCATGCACGCTGATATCATCGTTAAATTCGTTATGTTACTTTTAATAATTGCTTCAGTAGTAAGCTGGGCGATCATATTCCAAAAATTCTCTCTGCTTTCTATAACCAGAAAGAAATTGGCTAGTTTCCTTAATCTTTTCTGGGAAGGCAGAAGTGGTAAAACCATGGAAGAATTCTACAGCCAGAATAAGAACTCTGCAGCTGATCCGCTTTCACGAGTGTTTGTTGCTGGTATGTATGAATGCTACGACCAGAAAGGAAAAAGCAATACACGTTCGCGTTCGGAAAGGGCACTTAGTAACGCCGCCACGCGTGAAATAAACCACCTGGAAAGGCATATAAGCTTCCTTGCAACGGTTGGTTCTTCTGCTCCCTTCATTGGTCTTTTTGGAACTGTTTGGGGTATCATGAACTCATTCCAGTCAATAGCGGCCACCAACAACACAAGTCTTGCGGTTGTAGCTCCTGGTATCGCTGAAGCTTTATTTGCAACAGCTATAGGTCTGTTTGCGGCAATACCTGCAAGTATTTTCTATAACAAATTCAACAGCGAGATATCTAAAATATCTAATGAAATAGATGATTTCGTTGATGAGCTTATTATTTATGTTGATAGAGAGTTCGAATAATGGCAGGCGGCTTACAGCACGGAAATAGTAAAGGTAGAAAGCACAGAAGGCGCAGAGCAACACTAATGAGCGAGATAAACGTTACTCCAATGGTGGATGTAATGCTTGTGCTGCTTATCATCTTCATGGTTACCGCGCCTTTAATGGCTACAGGCATAAAAGTTAATCTGCCGGAATCGGATGTTTCTCAGCTTGAAGTTGAGAAAAAGGATGAGCCGCTTCAGGTGCTTGTAGATAAAAATAGCCAGCTATACATTCAGAAAACAAAAGTTACCCTTGCTCAGCTTGGTGCAAAGCTTGGCGAGATAACCAAGCAGAACAAAGACACACAAATTTATGTTAAGGGCGATAAAGATGTTCCGTACGGAACTGTTATAATTGCTATTTCTGCTATTAACGAAGCAGGATATTCTAAAGTTGGTCTTGTAACCCAGCCTAGAGCTAATGAACCGAAGAAATAATGTCTCCGACAGTAACATTTAAGGATATAGTTCTTAATTTTATCAATAAGTATTTTTCTTATTTAAGGGGAAAATCTATTGAAAACCCAAGTCTTACGAAGTCGTTATTACTTCACTTCTTTATTCTTCTCTCTATTTCCGGAATGTTGCCCACCTGCTCGCGTAAAATAGAGGCGCCAAAGGTTATAGCGGTAGATATAATGCCTATGGGGCAGGATCAGAAAACAACCCCAAAGCCGCCAGCTGAAACTCCTAAACCGGAAGTTAAAAAAGAAGCACCAAAACCATTGCCACCGAAAGAAGTTAAAAAAGCAGAAGAGGCGGTAAAAATGGAAAAGGCCGAAAAGCCGAAACCGGTTGCAAAACCTCAGGATAAGCCAGCTCCTAAAAAAGTTGAGAAAAAACCTGAGCCTGAAAAGAAAAAAGTAGAAGAGCAGAAAAAAGATGCTCAGGACCAGGAGGGTAAAAAGAAGCTTCTGAAAGACCTTGAGAAAAAAGAGCAGGCGCAGCTTGATGATATATTCTCAGATGCTGCCAAGGAACCAACGCCACCGGCTAAGGCACAGGCATCTGGTAAGGCTGAACCAACGCTTGACCCTGCGTTTGTTAACGAGCTGATGGGTAAAATTCAAAGCCAGGTTTCTCAGTGCTGGAATATTCCAATTGGTGCTAAAGATGTACAGAACATGAAGGTTAACCTGTTCATAGCGCTTGCACCTAACGGTGGTGTTACTCAGGTAAAGGTTTTAGACCAGATACAATACAGCACAGATAATGTTTTCAGGGTGGTGGCAGATTCTGCTGTGTGGGCTGTTAAAGAATGTTCACCTCTTCAAGGCCTTCCGGCTGATAAGTATGATCTGTGGAAAGAAATAGAATTCAGCTTCGACCCAAGCATGGCGCTTTAGTACTCGCTATCCAAAATATCAGCCTGAGATTTATTTAAATTCTTTGGGGCTTTAAGCTTTAAATGTTCAAATGCCTTCGCAGAAAGCATTCTTCCACGTGGGGTGCGTTGTATCAAACCTTGCTGTAGCAGGAAGGGTTCAATCGTTTCTTCCAGCGTGTCACGCTGTTCAGAAAGCCCTGCCGCTATGGTTTCAATTCCCACCGGGCCACCATCGTAATTATTTGCGATATAAAGCAGATATCTTCTATCGGCGGTGTCAAGGCCAACCTTATCCACTTCAAGCCTTAACAGTGCGTCATCGGCAATTTCAGAGCTTATCTCTTTCAGGCCTTTAACATCGGCAAAATCCCATACACGTCTCAGCAAGCGCAAACCAATACGTGGCGTACCACGTGAGCGTGAGGCAATTTCCTTCGCGCCGCTATCGCTTAATTTTGCGCCCAGAATCTTTGCGCCGCGGGTTAGCACGCTACATAATTCATCTGTTTCGTAGAAATTTAAACGTACCGGAATACCGAACCTGTCACGCAGCGGGTTAGTTAGTAAACCAATTCTGGTGGTTGCGCCTACCAGTGTAAATTTTTGTAAATCTATTTTAACTGTGCGCGCAGAAGGGCCTTCGCCGATTATTATATCAAGCGTGAAATCCTCCATAGCTGAGTAAAGTACTTCTTCGATAACAGGGTTCAGGCGATGAATCTCGTCTATGAACAGAACATCATTTTCCTGCAGGTTGGTAAGTATCGCTGCCAGATCGCCGGTTTTGGTTATCATCGGTCCGGAAGTAGAGCGGAAACCTACGCCAAGTTCATTCGCAATTATCTGTGCCATAGTGGTTTTGCCAAGACCAGGAGGGCCGTGCAGCAGAACATGATCAAGCGAGTTCTTACGTTTCTTCGCCGCTTCAATGAATACTTTTAAATTATCTTTCGCGCCCGTTTGGCCAATGAATTCAGCAAGCTTCTTCGGGCGGATGGAAGAATTTATTTTATCTTCATCCTGTTCCGGCGCCGAGATTATTTTCTTCTGCTCCACCATTATCGTACCGTTGCCAGCCTTTTAAGGCCTTCTTTTATTAAATTCTCTAAACCAACATCACCTTTTTCGGAAACAATTTTATTTACCGCAGTGTAAGCCTCGCTTCTGCCAAAGCCAAGTTTTTCCAAGGCATTTGCCGCATCTGAAATATCATTCGTTTCGGCTTTTCCATCAGCAGTATCAGAAGATTTGAAACTAACAACGTTATCGAATCCTTGTTTTCCTGCAGCATCCTGTAGCTCTAGTACAATTCTTTCAGCAAGTTTAGGTCCAACACCAGATGCGGTTCGTAATATCTCCTTATCTTTTGAAGCAATTGCAATTGCTAGGTCTTTCGGGGTAAGTGTAGATAATATCGATATTGCCATTTTTGCGCCAACGCCATTTACTTTCTGGGTAAGCAGGTGAAACCATATTTTTTCTTCTTCAGTTGCGAAGCCGAATAAATTGAATGCATCCTCGCGCACAATGGTTTCAATTAGCAGGCTTACGTTATTCCCAACGCCACCAATTTTAGAAAGAGTGTTCGTTGAGCAGGCCACCAGATAACCAACCCCGCCAACATCAATTATAACCTGATCTTCGGTTATTCTATCTATTGTACCTCTTAATTTACCGATCATTTTAATACCTGTTCGTATTACCGTGTGTAATGGCAACTGCCAAGGCATCTGCCTCATGTTCTGTTTTAACAGTAGCTTTAGGAAGTAGAATTTTTATCATACTTTCCACTTGTCCTTTTTCAGCGCGCCCTGTGCCGGTAACGGCTTTTTTAACATTAGTAGCAGAATACTCGGCTATAGGTATATCCGCAAGAGAAACAGTTAAAATTATTGCCCCACGCGCATGGCCTAACTTTAGTGATGTTAAGCTGTTCTTATTTACAAAGGTTTCTTCTACGGCTGCCTCATCAATAGAATAGGAATCTATAACCTTGTTAAGTTGAACATTTATATCCCTTATTCTCAGCGCTATATCTTCTTTGGCATCGGTAATTATTGTTCCGCAACCCAGAAATTTATACGTATTATTTTCTTTGCTTATTACGCCCCAGCCTGTGTTTACTAATCCCGGATCTATGCCCAAAATGATCTTGGTCATTTATAAACCTTGTTTAATTCTAAGCTTTTGTAGACTATCTTTGAGGTTGAATTTAACATCATCTACAATGTCGGTGTCTTGTGCTTTTCCACCACCGTACTTAATTTTTAACTGCTCATTCTTTCTTGCCACTTCATCCTCATAATTTTTCATAACCCTTGCGGCTTCATCGGTTTTTATTCCCTGCAGGGCTTCCCAGGCCTTTTCCTTTAACATTTTGTGGCTTGAATGAAGGTAGCTGTCCAGAATGAACTCAGCGCCTGCCCCGCCTGGCTGAATATAGCCAGATTGTATCATGAACGTAAGGTAGTTTATGTTTAGCATGTCTATCGGAACATCAAGCAGCGGATATAGAACAGCGGGAATTTTATCCATATCTATCTCATCACGTATGGTAGATATTTCGTTCCTTAATTCCTCTTTTTCTTCGGGGGTTATCTCTTCCAGGGTTTGCTGAATTATTTTTGTTTTTATATCTTTATTTGAAACAACCCCAGACTTACTCAGGTAATAAAACCCGGTTAGAATAAGAAGCAGGAAGGCCACCACAACGAAAGGATTCCTTATTCTGCCGGTAAAAAAGGAATACAGGAATATTATTGGTGTAGTTAGAATAACAAACAGAAGTACTATCAAATTCCTGACAGGCGCGTTATCTGTAGCGGTAGGAGAGGTGATATCTTTAGGTTTCTTTTCTTCTGTGTCGCTCATCATTTTTCGTAAGCTGGTTCAATAAGAACAATATTACTACCATCAGCGGTTAAGGCAAGTTTTCCCTCTTTCAGTTTTTGCGCGAACTGACCAAATACATCATAGCGCCAACCATTCATTGCCTTAGAGTGTTTGTAATCTCCCAGGGCTATATTCTCAAGATCCTCAAGGTCGGCGATAACGCTTGGTGCTATATCATGCTTTACACTTTGTGTTTTTAGCAGAACACGAAGCAGTATAAAAACTGGCATTGCACTTTCAGGGAAAGGCTTTGTTTTTTCAACTTTAGGAACTTTTTCCTCGTTTAAGGCATAATCAACAACGCCCAGAATATCACCGGCTGAACGTTCATCGTACCTGAAGAACCTTAGGCCATGAAGGTCCTCGGGCTTTCTTGGCTTTATCGCAGCTATTTCCTGTATCGCATCATCTTTCAGTATCCAGCCGCGCGGTCTGTTCTGGTTCTGTGCGGTAACCTCTCTCCAACGCGAAAGGCTTTTAAGTAAGGCCAGATATTGCTTGTCATTACTTTTTACCTTTAACTTCTTCCAGCATTCTTCAATATCAACTTTATAAATACCTTCATTAAGTAACTTATCAGATTCCTCAACCGCCCATTCAAAGCGCCCTTTTTTCTTAAGATCATCGCGCATCATGGAAAAAATATCTTTCAGGTAAACAACATCAAGGGCTGCATAATCAAGCTGCTCCTGATCTAGGGGGCGTTTTGTCCAATCGGTGTATCTGTGAGATTTATCTAGGTTTTTTCTTAAATAATGTTCTACCAGTTTGCTGTAGGAAATAGATTCACCAAACCCTAACATTCTTGCCCCAACTTGGGTATCGAACATATTTTTTGGTGTAAGCGAGAAAAGGTTGTAGAATATTTCCAGATCTTGCGAGCAGGCATGAAAAACCTTTATAACTTTTTCATTCTGCATAAGCTCATTAAGAGGCTCAAGAAGCATGCTATTATCAACCGGGTCTATGGCAAAAACATCATCATTATATGCAATTTGAACCAGGCCAAGTGTTGGATAATACGTTTTTTCACGCACGAATTCGGTATCAACACATACAAATTCGGCAGAATTCTGTAGTTTTTCTATCCTTTCCTTCAACTTCGAGCTTGATGTAATTAATTCCATTTAATTACTTAAATTTTCTTGATTTTAGCCTGATTATAAACAATAACTAGCGCTTTAAAAGCTAGGTATTAATAAATTTATATAAATTTTACAAGGTTTTATTTCAATGCATGCATATAGAACGCACAATTGTAACCAATTAAAAAAAGCAGATTCTGGCAAAGAGGTAAAACTTTCCGGCTGGGTGCACCGTAAACGTGACCACGGCGGAGTGTTATTCATAGATCTGCGTGATCATTATGGTGTAACGCAGTTAGTATTTCCTGAAGGTGGTAAAGTAAGTCCGGCTGATGCTGACAAAATCCGTTTTGAATCTGTAATTACCATAGTTGGTAAAGTTATTGACAGAGCTGCCGAAGCAATTAACCCTAAAATGGTCACAGGTGAGATAGAGGTTGTTGTTGAATCGCTTATAATTGAATCGGCTGTTGAAGATGACCAACTGCCGGTACAAGTGAACTCTGATAAAGAATTCCCTGAGAATACCAGACTGAAATATCGCTTCCTAGATCTGCGTCGTGAAAAACTTCATAACAACATAGTACTTCGCTCAAAAGTGATTTCTGAGATTCGTGCGTTCATGACAAACGCAGGTTTCATGGAATTTCAAACGCCAATATTAACTTCATCTTCTCCGGAAGGTGCCCGTGATTTCCTTGTGCCAAGCCGTTTACATCCCGGTAAGTTCTATGCTCTGCCACAAGCTCCGCAGCAGTTTAAGCAGCTGCTAATGGTTTCTGGCTTCGATAGATACTTCCAGATAGCCCCATGCTTCCGTGATGAAGATGCAAG
>CAZLZP010000003.1:0-39290 GCA_964564045.1 uncultured Rickettsiales bacterium | reverse complement strand
GCTGATAGGTCTCCAGGCGAATTCTACCAGCTTGATGTTGAGATGAGCTTTGTTACTCAGGACGATGTATTTGCGGCGATAGAACCAATGATGGTTCACATTTTCAGTAAGTTCTCACCTAAGCAAATTGTTGGTAACCCATTCCCTCGCATTAAGTTTGAAGATGCAATGTTAAAATACGGCTCTGATAAACCAGATCTTCGTAACCCGATAATCATATCTGATGTAACCGAAGCATTCCGTGGTTCGTCATTCGGTATATTTGCCAACCAGATAGAAAAAGGTGCGATAGTTCGTGCAATACCTGCGCCTAAAGCAGCTGCTCTTGGCCGTAGTTTCTTCGACAAGAAGAACGACCTTGCCAAGGAACTTGGCTATGCTGGCCTTGGCTATATTATTATAGATGAGAATGGTGAGGCAAAAGGTCCTATAGCCAAAAATCTTGATGCAGAAAGAATAAATAAAATAAAAGAAACAGCAGGTGTTGGCGCGGGCGATGGTATATTCTTTGCATGCGGCGATAAAACAATTGCTCCTAAACAGGCGGGCGATTTCCGTAAAGTGGTTGCAGAAGAACTTAATCTTATCGAGCAAGGTATATTCAAATTCTGCTGGGTGACAGATTTCCCTTACTATGAGTGGAACGATGAAGATAATAAAATTGATTTCTCTCACAACCCGTTCTCTATGCCGCAAGGTGGCATGGAAGTTCTACAAAATGCAAAAACCAAGGAAGACCTGCTGGCAATAAAAGCATTCCAGTATGATATAGTTTGTAATGGTATTGAGCTTTCATCTGGTGCTATTCGTAACCACAAGCCGGAAATAATGTACAAGGCGTTTGAAATAGTGGGCTATGGCCCTGAAGTGGTGGATGAAAAATTCGGCGGTATGATACGCGCATTTAAATACGGCGCGCCTCCGCATGGCGGCATCGCTCCGGGTGTAGATAGAATGGTAATGTTAATTGCTGATGAGCCAAACATTCGTGAGGTTATCGCATTCCCGCTGAACCAGAACGCTGAAGACTTGCTAATGAATGCGCCTTGTTTAGTAACGGAAAAGCAAACCCGCGAACTGAACATTCAGCTTTCGCCTAAGGCCAAAGAGCTGGTTTCTAAGAAATAACTTACCTTTACCCCTTCCGGATATATAGGTTCTTGCGTACCATTAAGGTATGAAGCGATTTGAAATATATAAAACATCGGCACAACTGGATAAGGAATTTCGTGAGCAGTTGGCCGAGGTGAGTGAAGGGCTTGAGTATCTATCACTACAGTTATATCTCCAGAAATTTATTTTGGAAGAAAGGCTGAAACAAAAAGCTGGCTTCCGGGAAGACCAGCCACGTATTCCTGCAGGCAACCCAGATGGAGGCCAGTGGACAGGTGGTGATAGTGGTGGCGGTGGAGCGGGTAATTCCGGAAGTGGTAGCAGACCAAGCTCAACAAAACCAAGCTTGTCTAAAATACCAAAACCACCTGAATTGGGTGAACCCTCAAACGATGGTGGTATAGATGATGGTGATATTATAGATGCCGCATTAACTTTTATGCCTGTCGGCGGTGGAGCTTATAGGGCGTGGAGCGCTTATAGAAAAATATCTACCGCAAGAAAACTTTCTGCCGGCTGGCAATTAGGCAAGTTCAAGTCTGCGAAAAAATGGGGAAACCAGTTACATGGCAGAGACTGGACACCAGAACAAATCACCACTACAATTAGAAAGGGTAAGCAGTTTAAAGCCCCCAATAGAGTGAATCCAAAGAATAAAGCTATTAGGTATGAAACTATAGATAAAAGCGGAAGAAAAAGATTCATTATAATAGATAAAAAAACTGGTGAAATTTTACAGCTTAGCGGAAAAAACTTTAAGAAAAATTAGGAAAGAAAAATGAGCAAAAAAGTCACAGCTGTTTGTGTAGAATTACTAGAAGAGGGTACGGATACCTGGAAGCTAACTATAGCGGAGGATCTAGGTCATGGTAACTACAAACTAATTGCACCAGAAGATTACGACCCAGAGGATGAAACATGGCAATTTCTTCCAGGATCGATAGTAAAGTGCAAACCAAAGATGTTCTCAGATGGAGAATATTTAGTAGCGATAGAGCAGGTTGATAGCCTATAATAAAACAAAAAGCGAAGCGTTCGAGTTTTTTTATAGGCCGTTCCCTGAAAAATTCTGTCAGCTTTAACTACTTAAATTGTAAAATTTAAGTGAGAGCTATAGCTCGTCATCTTCGTTGATATATATATGAACATTGCGGTGGATCTGTGCGTTCACTATGAAAGCAACCGCAATAAGGCTGGATATCAAGCTGCTGCCCCCGTACGAAATAAGCGGCAATGGTACGCCCACAACAGGTACAATTCCTATTACCATTCCTATATTTACGAACACGTGAACGAATATTATCGAACTCATTCCCACGGCTATCGCCTTTGCGTAAACACTGGTGCAGCTTTCCGCCACTCTTCGTGAAAGTATAAGTAAAGTTCCGTACAGCAACAGGCAAATAACCGAACCAATAAAGCCGAATTCCTCAGCCAGGATAGAGAATATAAAATCAGTTTGCTGTTCAGGAACAAAATTTAACTGTGTTTGGCTGCCATTTAGAAAGCCCTTACCGAATATACCGCCGGAACCAACCGCTATTTTACTTTGAATAATGTTATAGCCAGAACCCAAAGGATCATCTTCAGGGTGTATAAATGTGTGAACCCGGCGTTTCTGGTAGTCGTGCATGTTCTCATACAGAACCGGTATTGAAATGCCCACAAGCAAAACTACAAATATTATTTTTTTCCAGCTAACGCCTGTAACAAATATCATTATACCTGCAACCATACATATTATTGCAGCGGTACCTAAATTTGGCTGAATAAGTATAAGCCCGGCAGCCAAGCCGGTTATACCAAGCGGTACAATAAGGCTTGTAAGCCTGTGCAGGTTATTAAAGTGCAACAGGTGGTAAAACCTTGCCAGCGCAAGTACCAGAAAAACCTTCATCAGTTCGGAAGGCTGGAATTGAACCGGACCTAGTTTTAACCATCTTTGTGCGCCAAGTCCGCCTTCAACGCCAATGAATTTCACTGCAAGCAGAAGAATTATGCCGAATATATAAAGCTTGTACGATATACGGAACCAGTAGCGAATATCTGTAAGCATTATCATTATAATTATAGGTAAGGAAAAAACGGCATTCGCCATTTGGTGCGATGCCCAGGGGCTGAAATTTCCTTTCGCGGCAGAGAAAAGAACTATAACTCCAATAAGGAACAGCGCGAACGTAATTGTAAGTATGCCGCCCGGAAGCTGGCGTAGTTTTTCAACTAATATCGTTTCTGTAGAGCTATATCTTCGCATTAAACAAATTAAATTGCTTGTTTAAGCTTATTCTTAACTGATTTTTCGGTAATGTAAAACAGTACCGGAATAAACAATGAAATAACTATAGATATTATTGCAATGGTGGGCACGCCGGCAAGTTTACCATCATCTGTTGTAGATAATATCTGCGAAGATGTGAACGCCCCAATAGTTTGAAACAAGCTTATCAATGAATATTGAATAGAGTTATATGCGCCGCGCTCTTCTGGCTCGGGAACTTTAGAAGATAAAGTTTGCCCGCTTACATAACGGGCTGTAGTTCCCATCATGAATATAACGAATATAGCAATAACCGGAATGTTATTGTCGTAAAAAACAAAGCCAAACAGCATAGCGAATATAAATAAGGCCGTTCCTATTGTGCAGGTAAGGGTTGCACCTTTTTTATCTGCCAGTTTGCCAATAGCTCTCATACTGAAAAAGCTAACAAAACCACCGCAGAAGTATAATAAACCAAGGTCGCTTCTAGGGAAGCCTTTGTTTAGCTGAATATGGGCCGATATATTTGGAATTATAGAAAAGGCTGTAAAAACCATTAATCCCATAAATGCATAAGCCGAAAGGGCTACGGGGTTTTTTAAATGTTTTAGAAATACCTTTGAAGACTCTTTAACAGGTAGCCTTTGAATAACATTACTGTGTTCCGGAAGGTGCTTTTTTGCAAAATATAGAACAGCAATTCCCAATATAGAAAGTCCTAAGAAAGGGGCTTTCCAGCTGAATAATGTTGCTAACTCCAATCCAAATGGAACGCCTATTACAGAGGCTGCAGCGAACGATCCGGCGAATTTCCCCATAGCAGCACCTCTGCGTTCAGGCGGAATAATATCAGATATAAGCGCAACGCCCAAGGCTTGTAATGGGCCACCGAACATTCCCGCGATGATCCTGGCGACCATCATTGAAGGTGTATTCCATGAAAAGGCAGCTAGAGCAGTTGCAATTATTAAGCCAGTGAAGAAAAATATTATCGCACGCTTTCTATCGAATCTGTCGGTAAAGAATGCTATTAAAATACCAGTGATAGAGGCTGAAAGTGTATAGCTTCCGCCTATCAACCCTATATGGTTTTCTGGTATACCTAGGGCTCGTGCAAAATCTGGCCCAAGCGGCATTACCATCATGAAATCAACTATAACAATAAAGGTAACCAACCCTAAAATTAAGAGTAATTTATTTTCAGAAACTGGTTTGGCTGACATTATATCTTCCAGTATGGAAGTTTTTCAGCCTTGCCACCTGGGTGAGTAACCGCGCCATCTTTTGCAGATCCTACAACTTGCGCATATTTCCACAGCGTGCCGGAAGTGTAGCCATTTTCTCTTGGCTTCCAGCTCTTCTTGCGAACTTCTAGCTCTGTATCAGAAACTTGAACATCTATAGTGCCTTTGTTTGCATCGATAACTATTATGTCTCCATCTTTAATAAGACCAATAGGACCACCTTTAGCAGCCTCCGGACAAACGTGACCAATACATAAACCACGAGTACCGCCACTGAATCTGCCATCAGTTATAAGTGCAATATTTTCAACGCCCTGGCCATAAAGTGCGGCAGTTGTAGAAAGCATTTCACGCATTCCTGGGCCGCCAACAGGGCCTTCGTAGCGAATAACTATAACATCACCTTCTTTGTAATTCTTTTTCTTAACTGCCTCGAATGCATCTTCCTCACACTCAAAAACTCGGGCAGGCCCTTTATGATATAAGTGCTTTAAACCAGCAACTTTAACGATACATCCTTCCGGAGCTAAATTACCTTTTAAAGTAACCACGCCGCCGGTTGGGCTTATCGGGCTTTTAACTCTGCGAACAACATCCTGGTTTTCAGGGAATTTCACATTCTTTAAATTCTCAGCAATAGTTTTGCCATTGGTAGTTATGCAATCGCCGTATATCAGGCCATTTTCGAACAGCTCTTTCATTACTACCTGAATGCCGCCGATATTATACATATCTAGCGCTACATATTTTCCACCTGGCTTCATGTCGCCAATGTATGGAGTTTCACGGAATATCTTGCCAACATCGTGCATGTCGAACTCAATTCCTGCTTCATGAGCTATAGCTGGTAAATGTAATGCAGCATTGGTAGAGCCACCAGTTGCCGAAACAACCCTTGCAGCGTTTATAAGAGATTCTTTGGTAACAATATCACGTGGGCGAATGCCTTTTGCCATTGCGGCCATTACTGCCTCGCCGGAAGCATAAGCATATTCATCACGGCTTTCATATGGTGCCGGAGCGCCCGCAGAACCAGGTAGCGCTAGGCCTATAGCTTCGCTTACGCAGGCCATTGTGTTTGCAGTGAATTGGCCGCCGCACGAACCGGCTGAAGGGCAGGCAACTTCTTCAAGGGCCTGAAGATCTTCGGCCTTCATATTCCCGGCCTCGTATTTACCAACACCTTCAAAAACATCAACCACAGTAACATCTTTGTCTTTGTATTTTCCTGGCATTATCGAGCCACCATACATGAATACAGAAGGAATGTTCAGACGAACCATCGCCATCATTAAACCCGGTAAAGACTTATCGCAGCCCGCTAAACCAACCAGCGCATCATAGCAGTGGCCACGAACGGTAAGTTCAACAGAATCAGCTATAACCTCGCGCGATACAAGAGAAGATTTCATTCCCTGATGCCCCATTGCAATGCCATCTGTAACTGTAATGGTAGTGAATTCCCTTGGAGTTCCGCCTGCGGCCCACACGCCCTTTTTAGCGGCTTGCGCCTGACGTTGTAGGGCAATATTACACGGAGCGGCTTCGTTCCAGGTTGAAACAACGCCCACAAGAGGTTGTGCAATTTGTTCCTTACTCAGACCCATAGCGTAATAATAAGAGCGGTGAGGCGCTCGCTCAGGGCCTACAGATACATGCCTGGAAGGCAGCTTACTTTTATCAAACTTGCTCATGGTGATCTAATTAATTTGCCGCCGTATAGGTGCTTAGGTAATTATCAGCGCTAGTTGAAGAGGTTTTAAAGCTAGGAACTGAAGAGCTAAGTTTTACAGGTCTGGATATAACTTGTATAGCTGAGTAATTTTCAGGAGCAGGAGTAAAATTAATACCTGTGCTGCTCATTCTTTTTTTAACGCTTTCAACTTTAGAGCCGAACTGTTCCTGGTAAACAGCCTGAAGAACTTTTTGCTGCTTCATCCAGTAAACCTTCTCGCCTTCGCTTTTAGCATTTATAGTTACCCCTTCTTTTACCCACTGGGCCAGCTTCATATCCCAAACAGCCTGTTTGGCCGGGTCAAGATCAGCGTATCTTGGAACATTTATATTTATGTTATTGTTTATAGGCCCCTGAGGCAAATTATACTGGGCTTTGGCAGGCATGATAGCTGCAGGTTGCTGTTTAACTTGCTGAGGAACAGAGATAGTAGGTGGTATATAAGTATTAACAGCAACTTCTCTACTAAAGCTTGCCATGCTTGCAGGCTTAGCGCTTACAATAGGCTGGGCCTGAGGAGCAGTAGCGACAACGGAGGTTGGCGCTACAACATTTGTATTAACTAAATTTCCATTTGCATCGTATACAGCACGAACCGGCGCGCTTTGCTGCACTACAGGCTCTGCAATAACTTGCTGGTTAGGAATTGCCGTTTGCTGAACCTTAGGCTGGCTAACAGGTATTAAGGCTGGTGTAGGAGTTAAATTTGCCTGATCAACAGTAAGTTTTGTCCATTTCTTTTCATTTGGTACAGGGCTGCTTTGATACTGCACAACCGGTATGTTGGTTTGCTGTTGGGCTGCAGCTTTTTTATAAGCCATACTAGCCGGCATCTGATAATTGTCATAGCCAGAGTAATCTGCTGTTTGTACCTCAGCGTGAGATATTTGCTCGATATTTTTGTTATTGGATTGAGAATTATTAGTAGGTGTATTTGTAGCCGCCCACCAGTTACTCTGAGGAAGTTGAGTAGGTTGCTGCTCTGGTTGTGGATCAACATATGCAGTTGGGAACATCGCATACTGGCTGTCAGAAGAAGTTTTCTGCTGAGCGTACGGAGATGTCTGTTCTTTGATCTCATTAGCTATCCTATTAGCCTCAGCAACTTTTTGCTGATTATCAACGTAAGATCCTATCAGCTGTGCAACCTCAGCATTCTTAGTAAGGTTCTGAGGTTTTAAACCGCCGCGGGCCACAACATTAGGGTTGGCGCCAACGGAAAGTAAATATCTTACCATATCAGCATTACCATTATAAGCGGCTATATGAAGAGAGGTCATGCCATCTGCATTAGACTTGTTTATATCAGCGCCTTGACGAACAAGAACATCTGCAACTTCTTTGTTGTTATTCAGGGTTGCTACAAGTAAAGCGGTGTCACTTGCATTATTTGCAAGGTCTATATCAGCTCCGCCGCGTATAAGCTGTTGAACAGCCTGAAGGTTGTTTTTTGCAGCAGCAACTAGTAAAGATGAATTTCCTTTGTTGTCGCTGATGTTTGCATCTGCGCCCTCAGAAAGAAGTATTTCAACCAGCTGATTGTGGCCGCTATATACAGCTCCCATCAGCGGTGTTTCACCATAAACATTCTGTGAGTTAGGGCTTCTTCCAGAGTGTATAAGCTCGATCACGGTATTTTTGTTACCCATCATGGCAGCTTTAACAAGCATTTCTGAAAGCTGTTGTTCAGAGTAAGTGTTAGAAGTGTAAGCCGCGCGTGAAGCGGTTTGATTTAGAGGGGAATTTAAAGGAGATGGGCTTGCTGAATCTTTCATGGATGCAGGAAGATCGGTAAGGTCCATTTGCTCATTATCATCAGTTTGAAGCTCATCAATGGGCTGTATCGGCTCTTCGTTTACATCTACAACTTTCTCAAGTAGCGGAGAGTCGTCTTGTTTTGCGTTCTTCTCTTTTTCGGCAGCGTCAGCATCAGCTTCTTCCTGGGCTTTCTCAGCAGCAAGCTGCTCAGGAGTTTTGCCTTTATCGAATACTTGGTCCAGAAGATTGTCCACTTCCTTCTCTCTGTCTTGCGGAGTTAGAACGGGAGCTTCAACTTCAGCCTTTTCGCCTTGAAGAGCCTTCTTGTTCTTTTCGTAGTTTAGGTCAGGGGTTTCAGGGAACTGGCTTCTTGCAGCATCCTCAGATATTATTTCATCCATCACAGAACCTGTTCCAGCAGGTTTCTGCTCAGTTGTAGTTGTAGCTACATTTTTGCTGGTATCCTGGTCAGGCAGGGTTGGAATATCTTTAACTTCTGCATTAGAAACTGGTGCGGTAGAACCGGTATCAGCAGTTGGAGGCAGGGCAGGTGCTTCAAATTCATCAGGTAATCCTGGCGTAGCTACATCAGAAGCGGGAGTTTCAATTTTAGCTGGCGAAGAAACATCCAGTGCCGGAGCCTCAATATCGATCTGTACAGAAGTATCTGGCTGAGATGGCAGTACGTTAACTGTGTTGTCAGTTACAGGCAGATCAAGGTCTCCCGGAAGGTCGTCCTCATTTTCACTTTCAAGAGAAGGCATATCAGGTATTTGTGCAACCTGCTGCTCTGCTGTGCCTGCTGCTGGCTCAATTCCAGTAAGATCACGGAAGCTAGGTATGCTAGGTAAGCTTTGCGCGAATGCTAATTTGAATAAAAATACGAAATACAGGAATACGATCAATTTTCTCATAAAAATTCTTTTTTAAATTATATAAATTATTTTTCTAGAAATTCTCTACGATAAGGCATTTAAATAATTCGCCCATTTCTTCGCTACTAGTTAACCTATTTACGCGCATAAATAAATCACTTTTTTGCTTTTCGCTTAACTTTTTTGAAACTATTTCGGCTCGTGTTAAAATTCCCATTGAATTCAAAAACTCAGCCTGGGTTTGTAAATAAATATCTCTTAAACCGCTGTTCAAAGCTACGTTATAAAGCATTCGGAAGTTTACATGAGTAGTAAGGTCAGCATCGCCAATATTGTCGAAGATATTGTTATACTTATGTTTGTAAACCGACTGAAGCGTGTCGCCAGAAGCAAAATTTGCGTGTCCGTAATCTATTATTAAAGCGAAGCCTTTGTTTCTTATTATAGTGTGGCATATATTACTCATAAAATCGTTTGAATTCGGGCTGTACTCTATAATATCACCTTCCTCATAATCCTCTGAAAAATCTAAGATAACAGGTGGAACATGCGCCTCTTTCTCTGAGAATTTCAGTTCGCTATTATATATAGTGATAGTTCGCTCTTTTATGACACCATTCTGTTTAACAAATTGTTTCACAGGAAGGGCATCAAAAAATTCGTTAGCTATGAACACGCAAGGAGAGTTATTTCCAACATTCTCAATTTTACCTATCCAATGTATTTTATCTATGTGTTTTATAAGGGTATCTTTCTGAATTTCTACCAGTACATCATTAATTTCTAGAATTTTAATATTAATCTTTTGATATACATCACTAAATTTACTTATACTGTTCAAAATGTCATTTAGCAAAGTTCCTTTTCCTGCGCCTAATTCTATCAAATTGATTGTATCATATCTGAACAGTTTTTCTCTGATCTGGTTAACAATGAACAAACCAATAACCTCACCAAACAGAACTGAAATTTCTGGTGATGTAATAAAGTCATTCTCCTTACCTATAGGATTTTTCTTTCTGTAATAACCAAAAGCTTCATCGAGAAGAGCAATTTCCATGAATCTATCTACAGTAATGAAACTATTTTTAGAAATTTCGTCCTTTATTTTACTTTCTGCGTTCATCTTCTATTGAATATTGTAAAATTAGTATTAAATAACACTGAACAATTTAGAGGGATTTTATGGCAAAAGAAACAACAGATAAATCATTTGAAACTGATGTTATTAATTCAAGCAAGCCGGTATTGGTAGATTTCTGGGCAGAATGGTGCGGTCCTTGCCGTCAGCTTTCCCCTATAATTGATGAGCTTTCAAAAGATAAGGCCGATAAGATCGAAGTTTATAAAATTAACATCGACAAAAACCCTGAGATACCAACGAAGCATGGTATCAGAGGCATACCTACGCTTATAATGTTTAAAGATGGTAAAGCAATTGCCACCAAGGTAGGCGCGCTTCCTAAGTCTGCACTATATGAATGGGTTGATGGTGTAGTTGCTTAGTAGGTTGCTCCGCTAGTTGCTTAAACCAAGCGACTCTATAGTTCTAAGCACAATGGCTGAGCTATCGTAACCGATAGATTTCTGATAGTCGAACAGGGCCTTTCTTGTTACAGGGCCTAAACTTCCATCAACAATTCTTATATCGTAGCCTTTGGTTATAAGGGCGCCCTGAATGCGTTTGGTTGTGTCCCTGTCTATCTTGTTCTCACATAAAGCAGGCAGCCACTCAACCTTATCGGGCGTTACGGCAACCATTTTCTTAACCGTATTATACTTTGCCGGAACATCTATAGTTGAAGTAGAGGCCTCTTTTACCAGAACATTCTTTTTAACTTTTTTCGTTACCGCTGGGGTAATTTTGGTTTCGCGCCTTTCTTCTTCTACAAGAACTTTTTTTACAACTTTCTTGTAAACGGCCTTTTCTTCAACAAGCTGCATCACATCACCTTTGCCATCAACCTTCTTCCATGATTTCTGGCCCGGGGTAACAAGAACATCTTCCTCAACATCTTTATAAACCGCTGGAATTATTATCTCTTCCTGTTTTTCCGGAGTTAAAACAACATCTTCTTCCGTTTCCTTATATTCCGCAGGAATATTCATAGTTTTGGTTGTAGCTTCACTTAAAAGAACCTGTTCTTCTACTTCCTTATACTCACCCGGAGTTACAACCTTGGCCATACATTCACCAACATTTGCAGCATCAGGCGCTGGTAATTCTGCAGATTCTGGCAATTGCTCGCTGGTTTCTTTCTTTTCTTCTTTATCGCTTCCGGTGAAGATCTCTGCAACTTTTTCTATTACAGTTGGACCGTCTTCTTCCTTGCCCTCTATCTTTGGTGCATCTTCAATATTATCATCTTTTTTTATTTTATAGGCTAAAGAAGCTGGCATCGCAAAATTCTTTTTATTCGTAACAGCAACGGTTTTAGCTACTTCTACAGGTTCTGCCGCAGGTAAATCTGCACTTTCAACCGGTAACTCTCTCTCTTCTTCTTTTACTTCCTGACGTATATATTTCTGTGGAGATTCCTGCGGAGTGCCATCTTTTGAAAGGCTTATTATCTGAACATTTTCCTCAGGAGAAACAGGCCGCATGTTTAAAATGCTTAAATTGGTTTCTTTAACCTGCGGAGCAAGTGCGCTCAATTCCTTAGGTGTGGTCTGCTCTTCAGCTACTTCAATTTTTTCGGGCAGTTGCTCAGGTTCTTCAGGAAGCTCGATCACAGGGGCTTTAACCTCTTCTATAACCTCAGGCAGGCTTGCCTTGCTTTCTAGCTTAGTTTTTTTTTGAGAAGGCGCAGCTTTACTTTTATCAGCCGAGAATAACCTGGTCGAGCCAATATTATCAGAGATAGGTGAATCGAATCCGCTGATAGAAGTTGCGCCGCCAAGTTCAGGGTTATCTATGGTTCTTTGGTAAACGGCGTCTGGCCTTCTTCCACCTTCTGATCTTTCAGAGCAGGAAGATATTGCTACAGTTGTTGATAGTATCAAAGCTAAAGATAGGAATTTTTTCATTTCTGAACCCATTGAATTAAAACTTAATAAAAAATAAAAGTATATTTAGGAAAGTAAATATAATTTATAAGACTATATTTACATTTGCCATTGCAGCCAAACCTTCTTTCCTTCCCAAAAACCCCAGTTGTTCTGTTGTGGTGGCTTTTATATTAACCTGTTCTGCCTCTAAACCAAGAACCTTTGCAGTATTGTTCCTCATTTTTTCTTTATGAAGCTTCAATTTTGGCTCTTCACATATAACGGTTATATCAACATTATTTATCTCGCCGCCTTTTTTTCTTATCTCATCTACGCTGAACTTAAGGAAAACAGAGGAGCTTACCTCCTTCCATTTTTTATCAGTATCAGGAAAATGCTCTCCTATATCACCAAGTCCGGCAGAGCCAAGCAAGGCATCAGTAAGCGCGTGCCAGGCACAATCAGCATCAGAATGGCCCTTGAGTTTTTTATTGAAGGGTATTTTTATTCCACATAAAATAATACCATCACCTTTTTCAAACTGATGCACATCAAACCCGCTTCCGGTTCTTATCTTTCTGTTTTCTTTCATTCTTGCCCTTCTCATATCTTCCGGTGTTGTTATTTTATAGTTACTATCATCGCCTTCAACGATTTTTATTTTAATGCCATCTTTTTCCGCCAGAGCAACATCGTCAGTAAAGGCCTTGCCTTTATATTTCTCATGTAACTTGGTTATAAGCCTGTAATTAAAGCCTTGAGGTGTTTGTGCTATATACAATTTTTCCCGGTTGGGAGTTTGCTTTACAATATTATTATCCACAACTTTGATAGTATCTTTAACTTTTATGGCCGGCAGGGCTGCATCATTTGTTTTTAGGCCGCCGACAACATTTTGGATAATTTCTTTTGAAACAAAAGGTCTTGCGGCATCGTGTATCAATACCAGGTCTGGCTTGTGTTCCTTTAGCTTAATTAAGCCGGCTCTTATAGAATCTTGTCTTAATTTACCACCCATGCAGCAAATTAACTTATTATTAAACTTTTTGTTTATAGCATCGAAAAGTGGCTTATGATCTTTCGATATCACCACGCACACTTTATCTATTAACTTATTGCTATAAAAGGCTTTAATTGATAACTCCAGCGCTGACCCGCCACCAATATCCTGGTATTGTTTTGGCAGATTTCCCCCAATTCTCTCGCCACTACCGGCGGCAGCTATTATAGCAGATATCTTGTATTTCTTGTTCATTTTGGTATATAATGTTCACCTCGAGTAGATATGCTAATTTAAATAAAGTCAAATGACGATTAAGATAGGCAACATAGAACTTGCAAATAACGTTATACTTGCGCCAATGAGCGGGGTTACAGATCCGCCTTTGCGCCGTCTTGTCAAAAAGAAGTATGGTGCTGCGCTTGTGGTCAGTGAAATGATAGCGAGTAAAGCGGTATTGCTTAAGGAAAAAGAGAATTTCAAAAAAGCGGGTGTTGGCGATGCTGCAGAAACCTACCCTTTATCTGTTCAGTTAGCCGGGTGCGAACCTGAAGTTATGGCAGAGGCCGCTAAGCTGAATGAAGATAAAGGCGCGCATATAATTGATATAAACTATGGGTGTCCGGTTAAGAAGGTTACCAACGGTATGATGGCCGGCAGCAGCATGATGCGTGACGAGAAACTCGCGGCAGAGGTGTTGGAAGCGACCGTGAAAGCGGTAAAAATTCCTGTTACACTTAAAATGCGCATGGGTTGGGATCAAAGCAGCTTGAACGCACCCAAGCTCGCAAAGATAGCTGAAGATCTTGGAATAAAAATGATAACGATCCATGGTCGTACACGCTGCCAGTTCTATGAAGGTACGGCAAACTGGGGTTTTGTACGTAAGGTTAAAGAAGCGGTAAAAATTCCTGTAATAGTTAACGGTGATATCAAAACCTTCGAAGATTCAGCTAAAGCCCTTGCGGAATCTGGCGCTGATGGCGTGATGATAGGCCGCGGGGCCTATGGCAAACCCTGGTTTATCAACAGATGCGCGAATTTTTTGAAGGGTGTAGAAGTAGAACCCGAGCCTGAGCTGGAAGAGCAAAGCG
Source organism: uncultured Rickettsiales bacterium (assembly GCA_964564045.1). Lineage (GTDB taxonomy): Bacteria > Pseudomonadota > Alphaproteobacteria > Rickettsiales > UBA8987 > JAMHZE01. The sequence goes on along the minus strand of CAZLZP010000003.1, from coordinate 25,226 downwards.
AAACAGTTCTGGAACATTATGAAGCAATGCTGGAACACTATGGAAATATTACCGGTGTGCGTATGGCCAAGAAACACCTTGGCTGGTATTCCTCAGGGAAGCAGGGCTCTGCTGAGTTCCGCGATAAAATGATGAAAGAGGGCAACCCAGATATCGTTAAGGTAATGGTAAAAGAATTCTTTGACCAACAGATAGAAATAAGAGAAAATACCAGAATATCAAATATTCTATAGCAACATAATGATTAAATTTTCTAAATATCTTCTGGTTGTTTTTTTTGTTCTATTTTTTTCAATAGATACATATTCGCAATCAAGAGAAGTAAGGTACTCCAGATCTCAGCCAGAGATCATTAAAGAGATGAAGAAAAGAGAGCAGATAATAATGCAAAGGCTTTCTTACGAAACCGATCCCCAAAAGAGAAAGGAGTTGATCAGGAAACAAATTCAGATCCAAAATTTATACTATGATCAAGACATAAAAAGAGAGGCGATCAGAAGCCTTAGCCCAGACTATATTAAGAATTTAAAGCCCTATGAAGCTGAGGAAAAACTTGCAACTGGTGATGATGATAAGCCGCCGATTGACCTATTTATTGCCAACAGCAGAGAGTGGGAGTCGTATCAGGCAGAGCAGAAGATAAGATTCTGTGCCCAAATGAGAAAAGAGTGCGAGACCAAAAATGCCTTAGATTATTGCAGATTTGTTGTAGTAAAGTGTAGAAGTTTTGTCAGAGAGGAAGATTATCAGAATCTTATAAAGAAATATAATAGTAGGTCCAAAAGAATTTAGTTAGGTAGTCCTTTCTCCAATATTGGAATTATGGCAAGCGCCCCATAAAGAAGCTTCTGATAAAGATAATTAATACCTGTATATTGGAATATTAAAAGAGGGCTGGTCCAGAAATAATAAGCAAAAGTAAAAAATATTATATAATATAGTAGCATAAACGGGTTTGCCCTTAACCCGGCGCGCCCTTCTCGTGTTAATACAGCTCCAAAAAAAGATATCAAAGGCAGTATAGTTAAAGCCATCAATGCGTAATGAGTAACCTGATAAACATTTCCAGTTGCTAACATAAAAAATAATACTATATAAAGTGTTGATTTTAACTAACTAGTTCAAAAAAGATTTTATGGCAAGAAAATACAATATAGCAGTGGTAGGTGCAACCGGAAATGTTGGCAGAGAGATACTGGAAACGCTATCTCAAAGAGAATTCCCGGTAGAAGAAGTTCATGCGCTGGCTTCAAGCCGCTCTTTAGGCAGGGAAGTTTCATTTGGGGAAACAAAGCTACTGAAAGTGAAAGATCTGGAATATTTTGATTTCAAGGGCGTTGATATAGCCTTGTTCTCACCAGGAGCTGCTGTTTCTAAAATTCATGCGCCTCGTGCTGCTAAGGCAGGGTGCGTTGTTATAGATAACACCTCGCAGTTCCGTATGGATAAAGATATACCGCTTGTAGTTCCTGAAGTTAACGCCTCAGCGCTTAAGAACTACAAAAAAACAAATATCATAGCGAATCCAAATTGCTCTACTATTCAAATGGTTGTGGCACTTAAGCCGCTTAGGGATCTGGCTAAGATAAAGCGTGTTATAGTTTCAACTTACCAGTCGGTTTCCGGCGGCGGCAAGGAAGCTATGGATGAACTTTATAACCAAACCAAAGGTATTTACGCAAGTAACATGGTAGAGCCTAAAAAATTTACCAAGCGTATTGCATTCAACGTTATTCCCCAGATCGATAAATTCATGGATGATAAAGAGTTTGATGGTTACACGAAGGAAGAATGGAAGATGACAGTAGAAACAACCAAGATCATGGGTGAAGATATACCTGTTTCTGCAACCTGCGTGCGCGTGCCAGTTTTCATAGGTCACAGCGAATCTGTTAATGTTGAATTTGATAAACCGGTTTCAGTTGCTGCAGCACGTGCTGCTCTGGAAAAAGCCCCTGGCATTAAGGTTGTTGATGAACACAAAGATGGTGGCTACATGACCCCTTACGAAGTTCAAGGCGAAGACTTAACTTACGTATCTCGTTTGCGCAAAGATGTAACAAATCCTAATGCACTTAATATGTGGGTAGTTTCTGACAACCTTCGCAAAGGGGCTGCACTTAATGCGGTTCAGATAGCAGAGTGTCTGATACAAGATTATATAAAATAATATACTGAATTAAAAGCGTAATTTCTCTATCTTCTACCTTTTAAAAGAAAAAGGTAAAAAGGAAATTCCTCATCGGCGGTTTTTAATCTATCTATATTAAAGTATATACCAGACATACCCTCTGAAACATCGCTTCTAGATATAAATAACACGGGCTTTTCAGAAGCATCTTTAAATGATCTTGTAAGAGAATAATGGTCGTTGGTGATGTTTTGAGGGTTCCATTTATAAATAACTTTTGGGTTTCCCTTCAGGTCCTTTAGTGCGTACATCATTGTTGCTATTATTTTTCTTTCATCTGAAACGATTATCGCCTCAGGATTATCTGCCAAAGCTATTTTTAATGGCTGTTCTAATTTGTACCAAATGGTAACTCTTTCAAGAGGATCTTTTTTTATACTGGCAATTGAAGCCGGAATTTTTACATCTAAACACAACAAAAATATTACCAGGTTAGAAATAATAATTATCTTAAGCCAATTTAGCTTATTATTTCTTAGTATATATTCTACAACCAAAATGCTTGCGGTAACGTAGGCTGCCGCCGCCCAATGCGCCTGAGCGCCAGAAAGAAGGCTTATAATTATACCTATCAGAACCAGAGGCGCGCTGAAAAGAACAAGAACCTTATTTCTGTAGGTTTCTTTTTTTAGAAGAATAAATATATAAAATATAAAGGCTAGCCCAAATACCGCTATCTGCCCGCCAATGAACTCAAGCATATCAGCGAATTTAAGTCCGCCCGCCGATTTTCCTGAAATAACATTTTCTTGTGTGTGAACAAAGCTAATGAAGTGATTATTATAATTCCAGTATAGATTTGGAGCAAATATCAGGAAGGCTATTATATTCGCTATCCAGAAATCCATTTTAAAAAAACCTCGCCCTTCTCTTGTGCTGTAAATATAGTAAAAACTCATAAGTACGAACGCTGCCATGGTATATTTGCTAAGAAGTCCAAGCCCAACGCTTATCGCATAAGCAATTAAAAGAATGTGCCATTTATCCTTAAGCCTGGTGAATGTAATCAAAAAATATAAAGCCGCTGCCCAGAAAAATATCAGCGGGGCATCTGTAGAAATGAAGCTTGAAGAAACAGCAACGGCAGGAAGTGTTATGTATACTACCGCTGAGAAAAAAGCCGTTCTTTTATCTGTTAGGCTTGCTGCGATAAAAAATACGAATATGGCGGTAAAGAAATGTAATAGCGGCGCACCTACTCTTATACCAAACTCGCTATCACCAAATATTTTTGTTGTGTTGTGTATCAGCCAGGCAATTAAAGGTGGTTTGGAAAAATATCCGGTAGCCAGTTCTTTGCTCCAGCCCCAATACTGGGCTTCATCTACCCATAGCGGGATATTTGTGTAATATAGAGATAATATCTTGATAGCGGTAAGTATTCCACAAACCACCAGGCTGCTTATAAAATAACTCTTTTTAATTAACTGATCCATCTTCCGAAGATTAATTTTATGAATTATAATAAAATTATGGCAAGAACAACAGTAAAAGATTTAGAGATAAGGGTTGCGTTGGTAGAGCAGGGGTTTACTGATATCAGGCGCCGATTGGAACACATAGAAACTACAACCATAAGGCTTTCTGCGGCGGTAGAAAGGGGTATAGGGGCATGGAAAGGTTTGTTTTGCCTTATATCAATTGCTGGAATAGCGGTTAGTTTCTTGAAATGAGCTAACAGTGACTAGAAATCTGATTCAGAAACTCTTTCGCCTGAAGTAATGTAATTTACCGCTTTAGTAATATTTGTGCAGTAATCGCAGAAGCGTTCAAGGCTGCGAACAATTAACATCAACGAAACAAAATCATCTACATTATCAGGGTCTTTTTTAATATCCTGTTTTATCTTTTTGAAAATACTATCAGCAAGATCATCGGCCTTATCTTCCAGGCGCCAAACCTTGTTTGCCTCTTTCTCATCCTGGGTTTTAAAGCCCGCAACAGCAAGCTTCATCATCTCAATTCCGCTATTGGCAAGTTCAGTAAGCTCCTGCTTGTAAGAAGAGATATTTTCTATCTTAACGCGCAATATCTTGCGAACGGCGCTTTCCACCATGTCACCTTGTCTTTCAATTATAGTAGATATTTTTATGGCACTAATAAGGTAACGCAGATCGTCAGCGAATGGGTTACGCAGGGCGATAAGGTTGGTAGATATCATCTGAACCTGCTTTTCAAGCTCATTCACTTTATCATCAATTTCCCTTACTTTAGCAGCTGTCTCGCCCGACTGGTTAGAAAGATTTGTGATAAAAGTTTCTATAGAGCCAACTACCAGGTTGCTCATAGACTCAATATATTCTGATATATTTTTCAAATCTTTATCAAAAGATGAAACTGTATGCGTGCGGGTTGCTTCCATATATATAACAATTAAAATTAAACCTATTGCTTTTAAAGGCAATTTGGCTAAAACAACATCAAAATAGTGAATAAATTCAAAATAAACAAGGGAAATTCTAATGCCGGTAATGTCTGATAAATGGATAAGGAATATGTCATTGAATAATGCAATGATAGAGCCATTCGTTGATAATCAGGTTAAGAAAAGCCAGAAAGGTGAAGGGCTTATATCATTTGGTGTATCATCTTATGGCTATGATGCCCGTGTTTCTGATGAATTTAAAATATTCACTAACGTTAATTCTGCCGTGGTAGACCCTAAAGATTTTTCTACAGAAAGCTTTATAGATAGAAAAACCGATGTTTGTATTATTCCACCGAATAGTTTTGCGCTGGCAAGAACGGTAGAATATTTCCGTATCCCGGAAGATGTTCTGGTTATTTGCGTTGGTAAATCTACCTATGCGCGTTGTGGTATAATAGTAAACGTAACTCCGCTGGAGCCAGGCTGGGAAGGACACGTAACTCTGGAGTTCTCAAACACCACGCCACTGCCGGCAAAAATTTATGCGAATGAAGGCGCTTGCCAGTTCTTATTTTTGCAGGGTAACGAACCTTGCGAGGTTTCATACAAGCAGAGATCTGGAAAATATATGGGCCAGAAAGGCGTAACATTGCCTAAGATTTAGGCTTAAAGGATGAGATGGATAGACTTGTTATTGAAGGTGGAAAGAAACTTTCCGGAAAAGTAATAGTAGCTGGCGCGAAGAACGCCGCCCTTCCGCTCATGGCTGCAAGCCTGCTTACTGAAGAGCCTGTTAAGATATCAAACATACCACATCTTTCTGACATAACCACAATGGCCAATCTGTTGGTTTATCTGGGAGTTGATCTTTCGGTTGAATCTTTCAAGGAGCATGAGGAATTTCATTCCGGAAGAGTTCTTGTGCTGACCGCAAAAAACATTCAGGATAAAAAAACCCCCTACGATATTGTTTCAAAAATGAGGGCCTCTGTAATAGTTCTCGGGCCTCTTGTTGCGCGTTTTGGTGAAGCCGAGATATCGCTTCCTGGTGGTTGTGCAATTGGTGCCCGCCCGATAAACTATCATCTTATGGCGCTTGAAAAAATGGGTGCCGAAATAGTTCTGGAAGAAGGTTATGTTAAAGTAAAAACTAAAGGCCGTTTGAAAGGCGCTGAAATAGAGTTTCCAACCGTTTCTGTTGGCGCTACAGAAAATATAGTGCTGGCGGCTACTCTTGCGGAGGGAACAACTATTTTGAAGAACGCCGCATGCGAGCCTGAAGTTACCGACCTTGCGAAAATGCTTGTTTCTATGGGCGCAAAAATAAAAGGCATTGGAACAAATACTTTAGAGATCGAAGGCGTAAAAAAACTTCATGGTACTTCATATAGTGTAGTAGCTGATAGGATCGAGGCAGGAACTTATCTTGCGGCTGCAGGTATTACTGGCGGCGATATTGAGGTTGTAGGAATAGATCCTGAGATACTTTCTTCAACACTGAAGGTTTTTGAAGATATGGGAATGAAAATAGAAAGGAAAAAGAATTCTGTACGTGCAATTGGTAATGGCCTTAAGGCGGTGAATGTTGTTACTGCACCTTATCCGGCGTTTCCAACAGATATGCAGGCGCAGGTATCAGCGCTTATGTGTGTGGCAGAAGGAGAATCGAACCTGTATGAGAATATATTCGAGAACAGGTTCATGCACGTACCAGAACTTATGCGCATGGGCTCCGATATAGTTGTGGAAGGAAATCATCTGATAGTTAAAGGTATTAAAAATTTTAAATCTGCGGAAGTAATGGCCACAGATCTTCGTGCCTCTGTTTCACTCATACTTGCAGCGCTGCGTGCAGAAGGTAAATCCATTATCAACCGCGTTTACCACCTGGATAGAGGCTACGAAAGAATAGAAGAGAAGCTTTTATCGCTGGGTGCAGATGTTTACAGGATACAGGGATGAGAATATTATTCTTCGGAGATGTTGTAGGCAGAAGTGGCAGAGAAGCTCTGAACAAACATTTGCCAGTATTAAAGAAAAAACTTGGCGCAGATTTTGCCATAGTGAATGGAGAAAATTCTGCTTCCGGTTTTGGTATCAGCGAACAGATAGTAAAGGCGCTACTGAATGTAGGTGCCGATGTTATTACCTGCGGAGATCACTGTTTCGATCAGCCCGAAACCAAATTCTTCATTAACCAGTATCCACAGATGTTGCGCACACTTAATATGCCAGTACAGCTTCCGGGCAGGGGTTATAATATTTACGATCTGCCCAGGGGCAAAAAAATACTGGTTATACACCTGCTGGCACAGTTGTTCGTTAAGTTTCAGGTTAATTGTCCATTTCAAGCGGTAACAGAACTGCTGGAGAAATATAAACTTGGTAAAGATGTCGATTATATATTCGTAGATTTTCATGGTGAGGCAACTTCTGAGAAAATGGCGATGGGTCAGTATCTTGATGGTAAAGTATCGGCGGTTATAGGCACCCACACGCACGTACCAACCTCAGATCATCAGGTTCTGGTCAAAGGTACGGCGTATCAAACAGATGCGGGAATGTGCGGCGACTATGATTCTGTGATAGGTTTCCAGAAAGAGGTTTCAATACCTTCATTTCTTAATAAGGTACGTTCAGAAAAAATGAAGCCGGCAGAGGGTGAGGGCACTGTTTGCGGCGTAGCCATTGATCTGGATGATAATTCTGGTTTGGCTACATCTATCAAACCAATTCGTGTTGGTGGAAAATTAAGTGAAATTCTCCCATAACTCATGTATAATAAGACCATGAAGATAATTTTAAATGGCGAAGAGGTATTATTGGAAGGGAAACTTAATGTTGCTTCTCTTATCGAGAAATATTCTTTGGATAAAAGGAAAATAGCGGTAGAACGCAACCTTGAGATAGTTCCGCGCTCTTCATTTGAAGAGGTTATGGTTGATGAGGGCGACAGGATAGAGATAATACATTTTATAGGTGGTGGCTGATGAAAAGAAATTTATTCATTTTAGTTTCTGTACTTATACTTTCTGTTGGGGCGCAGGTTAGCGCCTATGACTGCAAATTTGAAAAAGAGCGTATTACAAAAGACCTTATGCAGGATGTAGAGTGCGTTCACGATCAGGAATGCGGCTATTTTAATTACGGTTATCCTTGGCAGCCTGATGTATGCATAAAAGCTATTATCAACGTTAAGAAAGAGAATCACAATATTTCCAACTTACGTTTAATGGCAGAGTATAATAATAAATGTATTTATACAGACGCAGAGGAAACAAAAAAATATAATGACTTTAAAGAACAGACCACAAAAGCCGTATGCAATGAACCTGTAAGGGTTTACTGCTATAAGGGCTTCTGCCGCACACAATCTTACGCAATATACAACGACGAGTAATAAACTATATATGACAATATTTCTGTTAGATAATTACGATAGCTTTACCTATAATCTTGTTCATTATTTTGGCGAACTGAAACAAAAGGTGGATGTTGCTAGGAATGACGAGGTAACTGCTGAGCAGGTAATTGCAAAAAAACCAAAAGCCATAGTTATCTCTCCAGGCCCGTGCGATCCTGAAAGAGCCGGTATAACACTAGATCTTATTAAGGCAGCGGCAGATAATAAAATACCTCTATTAGGTGTTTGCTTAGGGCATCAGGCAATTGCGCAGGCGTTCGGTGGTAAAGTTATACGTGCGGAAGTTCCAATGCACGGGAAAATCTCACAGATACACCATCAGCAGAAAGGAATATTTGGTGGTATTCCCAACCCTTTCAATGCCACAAGATACCACTCGCTGATTGTTGAAAAAAGCTCATTACCTGATGAACTGGAAATTACGGCACATACCAACGATGGAACCATAATGGGAATCGCTCACAAGAAATTAAACATATATGGTGTGCAGTTTCATCCGGAATCCATAGCTTCTGAGCACGGACATAAAATTATCGAGAACTTCCTGAAGAAATCTGGTTTGTAGAAATAAAAAAGGCCGCTAAAAGCGACCTTTTTAATCAAATATTTTTTAACAATTACTTTTTCTTAGAAGCAATTTTTTTGATAGAGGCATTAAGTCTTGAAGTAACTCTTGCAGCGTTATTCTTTTTTATAACGTTCTTCTGCGCGCCTTTAGCCAATTTGCTTTGAGCAGTAACCAAAGCTGCCTGTGCAGATTTTGCATCGCCTTTTGCAACAGCAACACGTACTTCTTTTACGGCGCTTCTGATAGCGCTTCTTGTTGCGTTATTTCTTAAATTTCTTTTTACCGACTGTCTGTGTGCTTTTTCAGCTGATTTATGGTTTGCCATTTTAAAATCTCATTTCAATAAGTTATAAGGACGCCCCTTTTAGCTTATAACAGGCCTGTAGTCAAGCTTAATGATGCTTATCCTATACTGAGCAAACGCAAACCACATACTTTAATAATGTATTGTTATATATAGATATTTATCAATGAAAGCCTATTCTTTAGATACAAGCTTATCTTTGCTGGCCAGTTTAAAAGGCTGAAAACTTTGCTGGTCGTTGTTCGTCAGTCCAAATTCCTCTACGGCTCTTACCACTCTTTCAATAACAACATTTTCCAGCGCCGGCTCTTCAACTATGGCCAGGTTGTTTACTCTTGGTGATATAAGATCAGGAGCTGAGAACCTTGAACAGATCATTATGGTTTTAGTACCAGAGAACGCCGCTATATGGGTAGAGGTTGTTTCATTACCCAAGCAGAATATTGCTTTCTTTGCTACCGCTACCAACCCGTTTATACTGGTTTTGCCTGAAAAGTTTATCGGTTTTGCTTTAATACAAGAGCTGGCAATTAACGAATTGATCAGATTGTCATCGCCTTTGTCTCCAACTAGAACGCAAGTTAGCGCATGTTTTTCATGTAACATATCTATTATATCGGCATATTTTAAAGGATCCCACTTATGTGCCGGTTTGCCTCTATCTCCACCGGCGCATATCATCACAAATTTCTCCGGTAGTTCTTTTGCTTCATCATTTGCCATGAACGAGATATCAATTTGTGGTACCTCCTTAATACCAGCAACTCTTAACTGCTTGCTGATAAGATCTTGAAAGTGAATATTATAATCATCAACCTTACTATAGTGCGAACACCAATCTACAACGCTTGAGTTCCATTTTGGTTTTGTAAAGCCAAGTAGCTTGAAGTACCACGTACTGCGATCATCATTCTGCAGATCATAAACCATATCAAAATTAGCGGCCTTTAGTTTTTTGGCAAGATTCTTAACGGCAACGAACTGGAACCATTCAGGCTTACTATCAAGCCAAACCTTATCAAACAGCTTCGATCTTTTAGATACCCCAACCAATGATTTTTCAGTGAGGATGGTTATTTCATCGTTGGCATGGAATTTTCTGATAGCATTAAAAGCGGGTATGCAATGAATGAATAGCTTTAAAGGCTTTGCCCTGATGATAAGTATTTTCTTTTTACTCATTCTTTTCTCTCATTTTATAGAGCTCTCTTATCTTAGCAAGCCTAAGGGTCTTGCTGTAACTATACATCAAACTGGCCATAAATCCATCTATTCCATACAGGAAATACTTTCTCAGGATAAACGATTTCATGAACGCAAACAGTGGCTCAAAAATTATTCTTAAGTTCGGCATCGGCCTGTTCTTTGCTATCCATTCTTCGGCCTGCATTGTACTGTAACTATTTATTTTGTCTGCCCAATGGCTTAAGCTTTTGAAGCATCTGTGGTTAACATAACCTTCGATATTGCCCGTCTTTCCACCCGTCCTCAGCACCACTGAATCATGTATAGTGCTATCTCTGAAGCCCGCCTTTTCCTTGTTGTATAACCTTATGAACTTTCCTGTAACGCCTACTGCAGGCGGCTTCTCCTGAGTAAGGAAAAGCATCTTCCATTTCATCATGAAGCATGCCTCATCAGGGCCATCAACATTTTCAAATAATTTTAGAATATTGTTTTTAACTTCTTCGGAAATTTCTTCGTCGGCATCTATGTTTAATACCCATTTATTCTTACACAGGCTCTCACCAAATATCTTCTGTTGACCGTATCCTTTCCATTCATTGAACACTACCTTTGCCCCAAGGCCTTCGGCTATATTACAGGTTTTATCCTTACTTCCGCTATCAATAACAATTACTTCATCCACCCAGTTTTTTACACTATTTATCGCAAGAGGTAATCTTTCCTCCTCGTCCTTGGTAATTATAAAAACTGAAATAGGCAATTTCATGAGGGTACGATCTAATTAAACTTATAATACTGATTATACAGGTTTAACGTGCTTTCGCACATTCTTTGTAGAGAAAAGCTCTCAGATACGTGTTTTCTGCAATCAATTGCGAACTGCTGTTTGGTTTTTTCATCACTTATCAGGTTTAGAAGATATTCTATTTTATTTGCCAACTCAATATGGTCTTCCGGCGGTACCAGATAACCCGTCTTTCCATTCACCAGTATTTCTTTTGAGCCTCCATGATTAGTCGCAATAACAGGTTTTCCCATGGATGCCGCCTCTGAAGATACCCTTCCGAATGTTTCAGGTTCAACAGATGTGGAAAGAACTATATCGCTTGCGGCATAGGCCAAAGGCATATCCTTAACATCGTTTATGAACTTAACCTTTTTCTCAAGCTCATGTTTTCCCACCATCTGAACAAGCTCTTTAAGGTAATTTTCGTTCTTGCCGCTTTTGCCAGCAACGGCCAGCACAAACTCTTTTTCTTTTATCTCAGCAACTGCTTTTATAGCAACATCCTGGCCTTTCCATCTGGTTATCCTACCTGGAAGTAGTATAACTGGTACATTCAAGGGGATAAACTTTTCTTCTTTGAACCTGGTTATCTGTTCTCCGTAGATTCTTTTTGGGTCGAACTCGGTAAGGTCTACGCCTCTATGTATAACCATTACTTTCTTTGGGTCTATGCTGTAATTATCAAAAACATGTTCCCTCACAAAATCAGAAACTGCAATAACCTTATCACCCTTGGTCATTATGGCGTTATAATATCTTTTCAAAGGAAAGTTGTTCTTATAGAAACCGTGGAAAGTGGTTATAAATGGTATCCTGAGTAATTTTGCGGCATAGTAGGCGCTCCAGGCAGGCGCGCGTGATCTGGCATGAATTATCCTGACATTATTCAGCTTACATATTTTTTTCAGTTTGAATATATTCCTGATTATTTTTACCGGGTTTTTTGTCTTCAGATCAAGACATATATGCTCTCCGCCAAGCTCATCAAGCTTTTCAACCATTCTTCCGCCTGATGATACTACAATTACCCTAAGGCCTTTGCTTCTGGCATATATGGCAAGATCAACCGTGCCGCGCTCAACACCTCCGGTATTTAATTCCGGAAGTACCTGAAGCACCGAAGGTTCTTTGTTATTTAAACTCATAATCCTTAGTTTATTTTAAATTTATTGAAATTAAAGCTAAATAATATTTCGCTTGCTCTAAAATGAAGTATAATCCAGTGATGAGGAAATACATACATATAGCTCTTGGCCTGCTTATCTTTTTCACAGGTGTAACATCCTATGCAGATGAGCTGAAGATATGCGAAGAAGGAATAAGCAAGTGCAACCCCCTAATAAAAGACTCTGCTAAATTCAGTAAGTGTATGAGGTTAATGTGTTTCGACTACTATTCTGAAAAAGAGAAAAAAACAAAAGATGATTCAAAGTACTATTTTAAGTATGTTGGCATAGAAGATAATACAAACAAAAAACCCGATGATGGTGTTGAAAAAGCAGAAACCTGTGAATACGGTTTGCGTAAATGTGATGTTCTAAGAGACATCCCTGAATATTACTGGGAGTGTATGACAGATAGCTGCAGAAATCCCAGCAGCAGCAAGCCCAACTGTGAGCTGGGTCAGAATATGTGCGTAGATCGTCAAAGAATATATAACGACTGTATGAAGTTTACCTGTGGTGATCCATCGGCAGACTTTGAATCTTGCCCAAGAGCTAGATTCTCATGTAACGAAAGCCTAAGAAGTTATTGGCATTGCGTGTATGGTGTATGCCTCGGATCGGTTGATGAATACAAACGTCCTCCTAGTAACAAAAAATATATGATAATTGAAGATGCCAAAGGCAAAAAAAGGAAAATTCAGGTAAATAAGACAGACCGCGTATTAAAAAGTGCCCCAGGATGGATGGCCATCGCTCCTCCAGGTGTAGATCCGGAGGAGTGGGCAAGAGATGTTCCGCAGAAGTTTTTTGTGCAGGGAAATCCTTCAGATTATATGCGGTGTATGCTGCCAACCTCTATGCTTGATTGCCCTCAGAATGACGTTCGTTCATGCAGATGTAGCGATGGTAGCGTACCTTTGATGATGAATGGAGTTCCATCGCCTTCGTTAAATGATTAATATGAAAAACCCCCCAGTACATAAGGTATACATAGTAGGGGCTGGCCCGGGAGACCCTGAGCTGCTTACTATAAAGGCAAAAAGATTACTCACTGAGTATGCCGATGTAGTAGTTCACGATAGACTTATTTCCAACGATATACTTAAACTTATACCAAAAAAGGTTGAGAAGATATTTGCCGGTAAAGAGCCGGAACTGCATCATATGAAGCAGGAAGATATAAACAGTGTTCTTGTCAAAAAAACTCTCGCAGGTAAAAAAGTGGTAAGGCTAAAAGGTGGAGACCCATTCATTTTTGGCAGGGGTGGTGAAGAGGCTGAATATCTTAGAAAGCACAAAATAGAATTTGAGATAGTGCCAGGTATAACCTCGGCTATAGGCGCAGCGGCCGAGGCCTTTATACCCCTAACATATCGTGGTGTTTCAGATGGGGTTATATTTATTACTGGCCATAATTACGAAGATGACGAGCCTAAGCTGGATTATAAATTTTTAGCAAAAACAGACAGTACCATTGTTATATATATGGGAGTAAAGAATATTTCCGTAATAGCTAAAAAACTGATTAAGTGCGGTATGAATCCAAAAAAACCTTGTCTGGCAATTAGTGAGGCAACAAATAAAAGTTCCAGAAAGATATTTTCGTCCATTGGCTCTATTTCTGGTGAAATGAGCAAAAAAGATATTAAAAATCCGTGCCTTATCTATATTGGTGATGTTGTAAAAATATCCCAAAAATTATCGTCTAAATAGCAAAAAATTGCCTGAAAGACTTAACTTCTTGAGCTAAAAAATATTTTCTGAGAGATTAAGTATTCAGTATAATATTTAATTCTTGTTTATGCCTTTAAAACTTCAGATTCCAGTAGACACCCTTCAAACTCATAATCTTTGTGAAAGGGGCTCAGACCTTGGTATGTGGGTTGAGCCTTTGAATACCATAACGAGCGCGGGGTTTTTAATTGCAGCGTTTTTAATATTCAGAATGTACAAAGCCCATGCTGATTATAAAGATAAAAGAATGTGGGATGTTTACTTTTTAAATATCTGTATGGTTTTCATAGGTCTTTCCAGTATCGGCTTCCACATGACACCAAGCTATTATACAGAAATAGCTGATACCGCTTTCATAGTAGTTTTTATTCTGGTTTACTTTACCTCGGCAATGTTTCGCATAGTGAACTTGAAAAAATTTGCCGTAGTTATTTGCTTTATGGCCTTTGTATTTACCTCAAAGGCATTGGTACAACTTTTTCCTAATGCTCTGAATGACTCGGTCGGGTACCTATCTTCCATGGGCGCGATCATTTTTATCGCAGTTTATTTGAATGTTAAAAGGCGTGCGGCAGCTACTTCATTCATGCTGGCTTCAATACTTGGTATGGTTTCACTGTTCTTCCGTGTTGTAGATAGAGAAGTATGCGACCAACTTCATATCGGAACACATTTTGTCTGGCACACCTGTAACTCAATACTTTTATTCATGTTAATGAAACAGCTACTTAGAAGTATAAATCGCCGCTCAAGAATGCTTCGAATGGCGGCTGAACACGGGTTATAAATATGGAGAAGGAAGTACAAGATACACAGCAAACAACCCTTAACTATATAGATGGTTATTGTGAACGTGCCAGCAAGCCAGATGTAATGGCAGAACCTCTTAATCTAATAACCAACATAGCCTTTGTAATAGGTGCTATCCTGGTTCTAAAAACCCTGATGTTCTATAAACAACTTATCAGGGCAAACTTCGATATAATATTTCTAACCATAGTACTTGCAACCATAGGCCTTGGTAGTGCTGCCTTCCATTCATATCCTAACGGAAAAACGCTGCTGATGGATATAATCCCTATTACAATATTCATTCATGTCTATCTTTTGTCGTTCTTTAAAAGGGTTGCGGGGTTTAATTTAATATTCTGCTTTATAACACTTGCGGCTTTTATAGGGGTTGGAATATTGTTCCAGAACAACTTTTCACCGGATACACTTAATGGAACAATAATGTATGTTCCAACCTACCTGATGTTGGTTCTTATGATACTTGTAATGGTTTTTGGGAAACAGAACCCGTTATATATCCACCTTATCAACACAGCGGTTATCTGGACATTCTCTCTGGCATTCCGCACCATGGATGTACAGATATGCTCTCACACCCAGGGTATAGGCACACACTTCCTGTGGCACTTACTGAACGCAGTGGTGTTGTATAGAATGCTGGTATTGCTGGTAATGGATAAGGTTATTAAAGTACGAAATAATAGCTAGTTGCCGAATTCTTCTAGCAACTTTTTAGTAAATTTTATTACGTCGGAACGTATTGCAGGAATGTTCATTGCAAAAGCGATGTTGGCTTCAATGAAACCTCTTCTGCTCCCGCAGTCGAACCTTCTTGCATCTATGGTATTGGCATAGGTTTTATTCTTTTCTTTAGCCATTTTATTTAGTGAATCGGTAAGTTGTATCTCACCACCTGAGCCGGTTGTTTGTTTCTCAAGATAATCGAATATTTCCGGTTCAAGAATGTACCTTCCAACTACCGAGTAGTTTGAAGGGGCATCTTTAGGCTCTGGTTTTTCAACAAGAGACCTAACTTTTATTATACTTCCGTTTGGCATCCCTTCTGGTTCTATGATCCCGTAATTCCTTACCTTCTCTCTTTCAACTTCCTGAACCCCAACAACATTCCCTTCTCTGTAGTTTTCAACCATCTGTTTCATCACAGATTTTTTAGCAAGGAACAGTTCATCAGCAAGCAAAACAGCAAAAGGTTCGTTAATGAATTTCTTGGCGCATAGTACGGCGTGGCCTAAACCCAAGGGCTCTCTCTGCCGAATGAATGCTATAGAGCCAGCAGGCGGCAGCCAGTCTTTTGTAAGGGCAAGAACCTCTTGCTTTTGTTTCTCTTCCAGCACCTTCTGAAGTTCAAAAGCGTGGTCAAAGTGATTCTCAATTATGTTCTTATTCCTGCCGGTAATGAAAATGAATTTCTCGCAGCCAGCTTCCATGGCTTCTTCAAATGCATATTGTATCAGCGGCTTATCAACAATTGCCATCATTTCTTTTGGCATGGCCTTTGTGGCAGGTAAAAACCTGGTTCCTAAACCGCCTATCGGGAATACTGCTGTTTTAACTTTTGCCATTTTAAATATTTCTATTAATAATTACTTAAGTATATTTCAAATCCATGAAAATCAATAAATTAAAATTGAATAACTTCCGTAACCACGCGCAATTTAGCATAGATGTGGATAAATCTGTTATAGCCATAACCGGTAATAACGGCGTTGGAAAAACCAATATATTAGAATCTATATCGCTGCTTGTGCCTGGCAGGGGCTTCCTTAGGTCTGGAATAGCTGAATTGCAAAAACAGGGTGATGCCAACCCATGGAGCATATATACCGAGATAGAGAACGATGGTGATATAACTCAAATAGGCACAGGATACGACCAGCAGAAATATAATGAGACCGGAAAGGAAAAAAGGATAGTAAGGATAAATGGAGAAACCAAGCGAGGGCAGAACTCACTGAGCGAATATGTTTCAATGATATGGCTTACCCCAGGTGACGATCAAACCTTTCAGTCTGGAACTACCGCGCGTGAGTTCCTCGACAGGATATGCGAATTATTTTACCCAGGCTACTCATCACAGCTTGCCATATATAATAATGCAAAATCTCAGCGCAGAAAGTTGCTTTACCAGAACAAAATGGATGACCACTGGCTTTCTGCACTTGAAACCCAGATGGTTCAGAAGGCTACCGCAATAACGCATTCTCGCCTGGAGGTTCTGGACAGAATAAACAGATCGATGGAGCTTACTAAACATTCAACCTTTCCTGCCGCAATGGTCGAGATAGAAGGTGAAATAGAAGATATCTTCAGAACCAGAAAGGCGTTAGATTCTGAAAAAGAGTATCTGAACATCCTTAAAGATTCTCGTTCCCAGGATGCATATACAGGCAAAACTCTGCACGGCGTACACCGCACAAAACTTAAAGTTACCCACCTCGATAAGAACCAGGTCGCTGAACTTTGCTCCACCGGAGAGCAGAAAGCAATGCTGCTCTCCATCACTTTGGCGGCTGTTGTTGCCAAAAGAAATTTCAGCGGTGTTACACCTGTGGTTATACTAGATGAGATAATAGCCCATCTCGATAGCGAGAAGCGCAAAAAACTTATCCAGTTCCTACTTGATATAAATGCCCAGGTGTGGGCCTCAGCGGTTGATTTCAGCGATTTCGAATCACTTAAAAACAAGGTGCAGAAAATAGCCCTTTAAAAGACTTAAAATCTAGGTCAGTCTAATCCCAGGAATGCAAGAAAAAAATTTGTAAAAAAGTGAAAAAAAGTGATGATTTTGTCTATCGCAGGGTTATAGTATTTTTTAGTTTAATATACTCCTTAAAATTGAGGGTTTAATTTATGGCAGTTAAGAAAATGAAAGAGCAGGAAATAGTAAATCAGGAACATATCGTCACGGAAGGTGCAGATAAATTATACGATTCAAGTTCCATTAAAGTATTAAAGGGTCTTGATGCTGTTCGTAAGCGCCCAGGTATGTACATTGGTGATACTGATGATGGTTCCGGCCTTCACCACATGGTTTACGAAGTTCTCGATAACGCCATCGACGAATCTCTTGCTGGTTACTGCGATAGGGTAGATATAATTATCAATGAAGACGGCTCTTGCTCAGTGCAGGATAACGGCCGCGGTATCCCGGTTGATATCCACAAGGAAGAAGGTGTTTCTGCTGCTGAAGTTATCATGACCCAGCTTCACGCCGGCGGTAAGTTCGATCAGAACTCTTATAAAGTTTCCGGTGGTTTACATGGTGTAGGTGTTTCTGTAGTTAACGCACTTTCAACTTGGCTAAAGCTAGATATCTGGCGTGACGGCAATCATCACCATATGGAATTCGCTGATGGTGTTGCGGTTGCTCCTCTTAAAATATTAGGCAAGGCCGGTGAAAATCGTGGTACAAAAGTTACCTTCATGCCTTCTAATGAAACTTTCAACAACGTACTTGATTTCGATTTTGATACCTTGGTTCACCGCGTGCGTGAACTTGCGTTCCTGAATTCTGGTGTTCGCATAATAATTACCGATCACCGCCTTGCTGCAAAAACTGAAACGGGGGAATCTCGTGTTGAAGAGTTATTCTATGAAGGTGGAGTAAAAAGTTTTGTTGAATACCTAGATCGCTCTAAGAAAGCCATACATGAATGTATATATGTTATTGGTGAGAACGAAGGGATAACCGTTGAAGTGGGTGTTGAATGGAATGATTCATACCATGAAAACATGCTTTGCTTCACAAATAACATCCGTCAGAAAGATGGTGGTACGCATCTTATAGGCTTCCGTTCTGCTCTTACCCGCCAGATAAATAACTACCTGGAATCACTTGGGTTGAACAAGAAACAGAAAATCACTATATCAGGTGAAGATGTTCGCGAGGGGCTTACTTGCGTACTTTCAGTTAAATGCCCTGATCCTAAATTCAGCTCTCAAACCAAAGAAAAACTAGTTTCTTCTGAGGTTCGCCCTGCTGTTGAACATGTGTTGAACGAAAAGCTTGGTACATGGTTTGAAGAGCATCCAATTGAAACAAAACTAATAATAACCAAGGCTATTGAAGCTGCAAATGCGCGTGAAGCTGCACGTAAAGCGCGTGAACTTACTCGTAGAAAGGGTGCTCTCGATATCTCTTCGCTGCCAGGTAAGCTGGCTGATTGTCAGGAAAAAGATCCATCTCTTTCCGAGCTATTCATCGTAGAGGGTGATTCAGCGGGGGGTTCTGCGAAACAAGGTAGAACTCGTACTACACAAGCCGTACTTCCGCTTAAAGGTAAAATTCTTAACGTTGAAAAAGCACGCTTCGATAAAATGCTTGGTTCGCAGGAAGTTGGTACATTAATAACCGCCCTTGGTGCTGGTATTGGTGAAGAGCTTAACATTGAAAAGATACGTTATCATAAAATAATCATCATGACAGATGCCGACGTGGATGGTTCTCACATCAGAACGTTGCTGCTTACATTCTTCTTCCGTCAGATGCCTCAGGTTATTGAGCGTGGTTATTTATATATAGCTCAACCTCCTTTGTATCGTGTTAAAAAAGGCTCCTCGGAAGTTTACCTGAAAGATGACGAGGCGATGAATGAATTCTTGCTTTCTAATATCTCTGAATCTGCGGTGTTAAAACTTTCAACCGGCGCTACAATTGCCGGCGCTGATCTTCTCGATAGAGTTAGAAAGATCATAAAATTCAACCAGATTATTAGCGGCCTGAAACGCCATGCTGATTCTGTGGTGATCGAGGCTGTTGCACTTTCTGGTGCGCTTTCAAAATCTAAGCCGGAAGATATCTCAAAAGCCACACTAACTTATCTGAATCGCAATCTTACTGAGAACAGATTCTGGGTGGTTGAAAATGAAACAACCGGTATAGGTTTCAGTCGTACAGTTAAGGGTGTGAAAGAAAAACTACTTCTGCCGCTTACAGTTATAACCAGCCCTGAGGGCAGGAAACTTGCGGAAATAGCCAAAGACCTGCAAGATCTTATCAAAGGTGAGAACGAAATTTCTTACAAAGATGAAAAATCTACCGTTAGCGGAGCGCTTGATCTTTACAATAAAGTACTGGAACTTGGCAAGAAGGGCTGCACTATTAGCCGCTTCAAGGGTCTTGGTGAAATGAACGCCGAGCAGCTTTGGGAAACCACGCTTGATCCTCAATCTCGCACATTGTTACAGGTGAAGGTTGAACAGGCGGAACAGGCCGACCAGATATTCTCTACACTAATGGGAGATGTGGTTGAACCTCGTCGTGATTTCATCCAGAAGAACGCACTGAACGTTTCAAATTTAGATGCTTAAGCAATATTTATTCAAAGTATTTGATAAATAAATTTTATATGATTATAAGTTTAACCAGAAAATTGGTTAACTTGTTAATACATATATATAATGCCAAAAGTTTCCGTTAACGGTAAAGAGATAGAAGTTCAAGCAGGAGCTACCGTGCTGCAAGCCTGCGAGCAGGCGGGCGAAGAGATACCTCGTTTTTGTTATCATGAACGTTTAAAAATTGCCGGCAATTGCCGCATGTGTCTGGTTGAAGTTCAGCCGGGCCCACCAAAACCTGCCGCATCATGCGCTATGCCAGCTGGTGAAGGCATGAAAATATTCACTAACACGCCAATGGTTAAAAAAGCGCGTGAAGGCGTGATGGAATTTTTACTTATCAATCACCCGCTAGATTGCCCGATATGCGATCAGGCCGGCGAGTGCGATCTGCAAGATCAATCTATGGCTTATGGCCGTGGCGGAAATCGTTTTGATGAACACAAGCGTACAGTAAAAGATAAATACATGGGCCCTATCGTGAAAACCGCGATGACCCGCTGTATTCAATGTACCCGCTGCATCCGCTTCATGGATGATGTTGCTGGTGTGCCGGAACTTGGCGCAACTTCCCGTGGTGAGCATATGGAAGTTGGTACATATATAGAGAAGGGTCTTTCATCGGAACTTTCCGGAAATATAATCGATCTATGTCCGGTTGGCGCTTTAACTTCCAAGCCTTATGCATACAAAGCCCGCCCGTGGGAGCTTAAAAAAACTGAAAGCATCGATGTGCTTGATGCGGTGGGTAGTAACATAAGAATAGATTCTCGTGGCAATGAAGTGCTTCGCATTCTTCCTCGTTTGAATGAAGAAATTAATGAAGAGTGGATATCTGATAAAACCCGTTATGGCTTTGAAGGCCTTAAATTCCAACGGTTGGATAAGCCGTACCTTCGCAAAAAAGGCAAGCTTCAACCAGTAGAATGGAATGAAGCGCTTGCAGCGGTGGCTGATGTACTTGCTAGAACTGCGCCTGAAAAAGTTGCAGCGATAGCCGGCGATATGGCCGATGTTGAATCTATGTATGTTCTGAAAGATCTTTTAGATTCTCTTCAGGTTAAATCTTACGATTGCAGACAGGATGGTACAAATTACAATGTTGCAGATCGTGCATCTTACACATTCAGCAATGGTATCGCCAGCATAGAAAAGGCCGATCTGGTTCTGCTAATTGGCGCAAACCCTAGGTACGAAGCGCCTTTGGTGAATACGCGAATTCGTAAAACATTACTGCAGAACAGAATTCCTGTTGCGGTAATAGGTAGTGATGTTGATCTTACTTACCCAGCCACATATTTGGGTGCCGAGCCCACAATAATCGAAGACTTAATTTCTGGTAAGCATCCGTTCGCTGCAAAATTCGAGAAGGCAAAAAATCCACTTATAATTATTGGCAATTCAGTTTTCAAACGTGCTGATTCTTACGGAATTTATTCCGCTGCCATACGTTTGGCTAAAAAATATAATGGCCTGCGTGAAGATTGGAATGGCGTGAACACCTTGCAAAAAGCGGCTGCCCGCGTTGGTGGTTTAGATATTGGTTTTGTTCCTCAGAAAAACGGCAGAAGCACTAACGAAACTTTAACGGCTGCAAATAATGGCGATGTTGAAGTTGTATTTCTTCTCGGCGCTGATGAGATAGATGTTCGTGGCCTGGAAAAACCATTCGTAATTTATCAGGGTCATCATGGTGATGCCGGTGCACATGTGGCAGATATAATTCTGCCAGGCAGTGCCTACACAGAAAAATCTGCAACCTATGTTAATACTGAAGGTCGTGCACAACACACAGAATTAGCGGCCTTCCCTGTGGGTGATGCTAAGGAAGACTGGAGAATTATAAACGAAATATCATCCCAGCTTAAAAAGAAAACATACAATAATATAGATGAGATTCGTGGCGAGCTTGCAAAAATAAAATCATCTTTTGTGAATACTGATACAGTTACAAAAGAAAAATACAGCGAAGAACAATCACAAAAAATTACCAACAAACCTATAGAAACTGAAAGTTTCAATTTCTACTTTACTGATCCTATTTCGCGTATGAGCAAAACTCTGAACGCGTGTAACAAAGAATTCGGTGAACAGAAAGGGTTTTGGAAAAAATCAGAAGTGGCATGATAGGAGAATATAATAACATATTTGAATGCGTGGAAAACCTGAAAGATTGCCAGCCGGTGGTGTGGGATCTTGTTCGTATCATCGCATTTATAGTTCCAATTCTTATCTCGGTTGCGTACCTTACACTTGCAGAGCGTAAAGTTATCGCTTCAATGCAGTTGCGCAAAGGCCCTAACGTAGTTGGCCCATTTGGCCTTCTTCAGCCGATCGTAGATGGCGTGAAGCTGTTCCTGAAAGAAACAATCATTCCGGCTAACTCGAATAAAAAACTTTTTATCGCGGCGCCGATGATAACATATATACTTGCCATGGTAGGCTGGGCAGTTGTTCCTGTAAGTGAAGGCTGGGTGCTGGCTGATATCAACGTTGGCGTACTTTATCTATTCGCAATCTCATCGCTTGGTGTTTACGGAATTATCATCGCTGGCTGGGCATCTAACTCTCAATACTCATTCCTTGGCGCTATCCGCTCTTCCGCGCAAATGGTATCTTACGAGGTTTCACTCGGTTTAATAGTTATATCTGTTCTGCTTTTTGCAGGCTCGATGAATCTTTCAGATATAGTTCACAGTTATCAGCATCGCTTCTGGTATGAACACTTACTATTAGTACCAATGGCGGTAATGTTCTTTATCTCAACTCTGGCAGAAACAAACCGTCACCCTTTCGATCTGCCAGAGGCAGAGGCGGAACTTGTATCGGGCTTTAACGTTGAATATTCATCTATGCCTTTTGCGTTATTCTTCCTTGGTGAATATGCCAACATGATATTAATGTGTGGCATGACAACAATTCTGTTCTTAGGTGGTTATCTTCCGCCGTTTGAAAATGAATATCTGGCGATGGTGCCGGGAATTGTCTGGTTCGCTCTGAAAGTTTCATTCCTTCTATTCTGCTTCCTGTGGGTGCGTGCGGCACTTCCGCGTTACAGGTACGATCAGCTTATGCGTTTAGGCTGGAAAGTTTTCCTTCCAACTTCGCTGCTATGGGTGGTGATAGTTTCGGGATATTTAGTATATACAGATAGGTTCATCAGATAATGATAAGAAACTTGAACAGATTTTTAATGTTAGAGATAGCGCTTGGTATGTGGCGTACATTCACATATATGTTCAAACCAAAAGTTACTATCAACTATCCTTACGAAAAAGGCCCTATATCTGCCCGTTTCCGTGGAGAACACGCACTTCGCAGATATGCGAATGGTGAAGAAAGATGTATCGCCTGCAAACTGTGCGAGGCTGTTTGCCCGGCTCAGGCAATTACTATTGAAGCGGAAGAGCGTGCAGATGGTTCACGCAGAACAACACGATATGATATTGATATGACCAAGTGTATTTACTGCGGTTTGTGTGAAGAAGCTTGCCCGGTTGATGCTATTGTTGAAGGTCCGAATTTTGAATATGCAACCGAAACACACGAAGAACTTTTATATAACAAAAATAAATTACTTGCTAATGGCGATAGGTGGGAACCTATACTGGCCAAGCGTTTAGAGGAAGAAGAGGATTATAGATGATATCATTCACTACAGCACTTTTCTATTTATTTTCTCTGCTTACTGTTTTTGCAGCGGTGGCGGTTGTTTCTTCGCGCAACCCGGTTCACTCTGTTCTGTGGTTAATATTTGCCTTCTTTAATGCTGCTGGTCTGTTCATACTTCTTGGCGCAGAAATGCTGGCAATGCTACTTGTTATTGTTTACGTTGGCGCAGTTGCGGTGTTGTTCCTGTTTGTGGTGATGATGCTTAACGTAAAAATATCAGCCCCTAAAAAGGGCTTCCAGGCTTATCTTCCGCTGGGGCTGCTGCTGGCGGCAGTACTTTTTATTGAACTTTCAATGGTGATATTCTCTTCATCTGAAAGAATAGATATATCGCATAAAGATGAGGTTAAAACCGAAGAGATAGTTAAGGTTGAGGCAACCGAGAAAGAGATAAAAGAAGTAAATGTCGAAGAGAATAATTTAACTAACGCAGAACAGATTGGCCGCGTTCTTTACACAGATTATATATTATATTTCCAAACATCTGGGCTTATCCTTCTGGTTGCAATGATAGGCGCTATAGTGCTTACACTTCGCCACAGGGAAGGTGTTCGCAGGCAAAAATCTTCCGAGCAGAATAAAAGAAGCAAGGCGGATACTTTAAGAATTGTTAACGTAGAAGTTGGTAAGGGCGTTGAATAACATAACGAATACATTAATGAATGTTAGTCTGGAACATTATATTGTTCTGGGTTCACTACTATTCACAATTGGTGTGTGCGGAATTTTTCTTGGTCGCAAGAACATCATTAATATAATGATGGCGATTGAAATAATTCTGCTTTCGGTGAACATAAACTTTGTGGCGTTCTCTATTCACCTAGGCGATATAAAAGGCCAGATATTCACATTCTTTATTCTAACCGTTGCTGCTGCAGAAGCGGCGATAGGCCTTGCAATACTGGTGGTTTACTATCGTAACAAAGCCTCGGTGGAAGTTGAAGATATTAATACGTTGAAAGGATAATTGAGTTGGAACTATTTATTAAATTGATTGTTTTCTTACCTCTGTTTGCAGCAGTTGCGGTTGGCCTGAATACTAAAAAACTTTCTGTTGTTCAGTCGCAGCTAATTACAACTATATGTACCGGCACTGCAGCAATTCTTGCCTGGATAGTTTTCTATAGTGTGCTTGGTGGCGCTTCGTATAAAGTTGAACTTACTAACTGGGTAACTTCCGGTAACTTTGTTGCCAACTGGGCTTTCCGGGTTGATATGCTAACTGCGCTAATGCTAACATTAGTAACTACGGTTTCATCTTTGGTACATTTATATTCAATTGGCTACATGGGACATGACGAACATCCGCAAAGGTTTATGGCGTATCTTTCTCTGTTCACATTCTTCATGTTAATGCTAGTTACGGCAGATAACCTTCTTCAAATATTCCTGGGCTGGGAAGGTGTAGGCTTGGCTTCATACCTGCTTATTGGCTTCTGGTACAAAAAAGAATCGGCTAACAATGCTGCAATAAAAGCATTCCTGGTTAATCGCGTGGGTGATTTTGGTTTAGCGCTTGGTCTTTTCGGTGCATTCGTATTGTTCGGTTCAATTCAGTTTGATGAAATATTCAAAATTTCTCCAACAAAAACGGCTGAGGTTTTCACAATATTAGGTTGTCAGTTCAATGCAGTAACGCTTATATGCATACTATTATTTATTGGCTGTATGGGT
>CAZLZP010000002.1:27926-77707 GCA_964564045.1 uncultured Rickettsiales bacterium | reverse complement strand
CGCCTTAGCTATTTCATCTTCTTTAGCTTTAATTTTGGCTTCTCTATCTGCCCTGATAGAATCTTCAAGATCTTTGGCTTTGCTTTTTGCCTCGCCATGTAAACCTTTCATATCTATTTTAGCTTGTTCGCGGCGAATCTCTTCATCTTTCTGCATTTGCACAAGCGGAGCTTCGCGCTCTTCTCTAGCTTTTGCTTCTTCCTGTTCAAGAGTTTGAATTTCAGCATCGCCTCTATCTACAGCATCCCTAGCTTCTGCTTTTGCAAGTTTAGCTTCTGCTTTATTATCATCAATCATTCCATCGATAACAGCTTCAGCTTCAGTCCTGCGTTCTTTTTCAGGATTTATAACTGTTTCAGTAAGTTCTTTATCTGCCGCCGCCTGAGCTGCATCTATTTCATCATTGGCTTTCTCCCTTCTAGCTCTTTCAGCATCATCAGCCACATTCATGTTAGCTTTAACACCAGCCCTTCTATCTTTTTCACCTTCTTTAAGGCCTTTAATTGCAATATCTTCAGACTCAAGAATAATACCCGCCCTCTTTTCAACTTCAGAAATGGTTATGCTATCAAGCATTGCATCCATTTTCTTAGCATATTTGTGAGTAAGCTCTGCAGATTCTTCTCTGAACTGCTGTTCCTGAATTCTTAAACGAGCAACTGCACCAACTTCAGCTATCGCAGTTTCAGCATCCCTTTTCTGATTAGCTAAATCTATTTTATGCTGTTTTTCTCTGGCCTCTATTTCTATCTGCATTTTTTCCGGACGATTTATTTCATCAGAACCAAGAACCGTTGCAATAGAATCTGTTGCGCTTTTATAAAGTTTCAGCGCCTCAAGTTCAGCCCTGTAGTTAACTTCTAATGCACGCACGTTATCTTTTGCATCTCTGCCGCCGCCGTTGCGTTTTTTAAGGTTACCAATATCAAGTTCCATTCTATCTTTGTATTCATCAACAGACATTTCGCCATCCATAACTGCCTGGCCATATTCTGAAAGATTTTCGAAAAGATCACCATCTATAGACATAGCGCCCATTAACTGACCCACAGAACTATAAGGACTTTTAGCAAGTGCAACCAACTGCGATTTTTCCTGCTGAGTTGCATTCTTAGTTATTTCATCAAGATTCCCAAGAATTTTTTTCTCGTTTTCTGTTAGATCATCAGATGCATCTTGGTCAAGGTTGCGGCCTTTGTTTTTACCAGTGCCAATACCCATATTTCTAAAACCGGCACCTAAGCCTTTTACGGCATCAACAGGTATTCCCATTGCGTTTTCAACTGTACCACTAATGCCGCCTTTATTGAATAAAGAACCTACAGCCGCACCAGCCAAAGTACCCAAACCTGGAAAAACAAAAGTACCAACTGCAGCACCAATACCTGTGCCCGTAAGATTTTTAACCCTATTTATAACACCTGGAGAACCGGCTTGCTTAGGAGCATTTTCTGAAGCAATATAATCATCAGCTGCGGCATATTCTTTTGCTGTTCTTGTAAATAAGCCATCTTCTGCTGCAGGGGCATTTGGAGAAACCGCAACTTCTTTTACAGGAGCTGGAGCAGCTTCAGGTTTAACAGTTCTATCACCAGCAGTTGGAGCAGCCGGAGCATTTTGCTCTCTTGCCTGATTGTTTTCTTTGTTGCCAAATATATTTTCAAAAAAATCTTTTATTTTCGAGATAAGTTCTTCAAGGAAATTACCAAATGGTTTGTTGGTATCAACCTGTGTTGTTTGTGCAGAAGCAGCTTTCTTCTTCGCTTCCAAGTAAGCGGCATCATCAGATAAAGCGGCGTTAAAACCCGCTGACTCCTCTTCTGGATTAAATAAATTTATAGCTTGAACATTAACAGTTCTGCCACCACTACCTAAACTTAAGGAATAAGACTTAGGTGATGTAGGCGATTTTACGGTTGCTGCATATGCTTCGTACTTGCTTTTGAAATCTTCCCTATTCTGAGAATCTTGTAGCAAGCCATTAACTGTACTTGCTTCTTCTCCGGCAAATCTTGCCATTTGGTCTTTAACAGATTTAATATCTTCCAAAGATTTTATATCTACAATAAGTTCTTTTGCCTTCGCCGTTGCTATATCTTCTGGCAACGCAACGCCTGAAGTTGCACTTTCGGCAATTAACTGCTGCGCCACTAATGACTGTATACTTCTTAATTCTTCAAATATCTCGTCGCTTTGACCAGGACCAGGAACTTCAGGCGCACGAGGACCAGCATTCGCATTCGGATCCACAACTTGCTGCTGTTGCTGAATTCCTTGCTCTTTCATGGTAAGAAGATAATCTTTCATAGTACTCTCCTAATTTCCTATTTTAACATTCTTAGCTATAAACTTCGATTGTTAAAGTTTTATTACAATTTTAAGTATAACATAAAAAGGTTAAAAAAAGGTTAACGGAACCCACTTTTTTACAAAAAAATGCATTATTTTTTAATATGCTGAATTTAAAGCGTTTTATACGCTAAAAGCCTTGAAAAACTACCCCAAAGCTAGTTTTAGTCTCGCAGAAGCTCGTTTATACCGGTTTTGCTGCGGGTTTTTTCGTCTACCCTTTTTACTATAACTGCACAGTAAAGTGAAGGAGAATCTGGGGTTTTTCCAGGTAAATTGCCAGGTACAACCACAGAATATGCAGGAACTTTACCGTAGAATATCTCGCCCGTTGCCCTATCAACTATTTTTGTAGAGCTGCCAATATACACGCCCATTGAAATTACCGAACCGGTTTCAACAATAACACCTTCCGCAATTTCAGAACGCGCACCAATAAAACAGTTATCTTCAATTATTACCGGGTTTGCCTGCAGCGGTTCAAGCACACCGCCAATACCAGCGCCGCCAGATATATGGCAGTTCTTGCCGATTTGCGCGCACGAACCAATAGTTGCCCATGTATCAACCATTGTGCCTTCATCAACATAGGCACCTAAATTTACGAATGATGGCATTAGCACTACGCCCTTGTTAATGAATGAGCCATACCGCACAACCGCGCCCGGAAGCGCCCGGAAACCCGCAGCACGGAATTTATCTTCATCCCAATTCGCCCACTTAACCGGAACTTTATCAAACGCCCTGTCACCCGATTCAATGATATTATTTTCGTTCAAACGGAATGAAAGCAGAATCGCTTTTTTTATCCAGTCGTTCACAACCCATGCTTCACCTTTCTTTTCAGCTACGCGACGGCGGCCCATATCAAGCTCTTCCATAGTTTCGTTCACCGCATCACGTACATCACCGGTGGTGGCAGTGTTTATATTCGCACGATTTTCCCATGCGCCGTTAATTATTTCTTTGATAGTCATAAAAATTTCTTTTATTAGAATTGGCTGAGTATTTTTAATGCAAATTACGACGAAGTGCAATGGAAGATTTGTTTCAACTAGCAGAAAAGGTGGTTAATAAGGCGCGCGAAACCAAAACCATACTGGCCGTGGCTGAAAGCTGCACAGGCGGAATGGTTGCAACAGCCCTAACTTCTGTAGCAGGTTCTTCTGATGTATTCGACAGAGGCTTTGTAACTTATTCATACGAAGCAAAGGAAGAGCTTCTTGGTGTGAACAGAAACACACTAACAAAACATGGTGCGGTAAGCGAAAACTGCGTTGAAGAAATGGCGCTGGGTGCGGTGAAGAATTCCCGCGCGCATGTAGCTGTTTCAATTTCCGGCATTGCGGGCCCGGGCGGCGGTATGAAAGATAAGCCGGTTGGTCTGGTTTTTTTCAGCAGCTTCAATAAAAAGAAAAATATTATAAAAACAGAATCGAAAACCTTTGCCGGTGACAGGCACTCTGTACGGGTTCAATCTGCAAAACGTGCACTGGAATTATTTATGGTAATGCTGGAATATTAGTTAGGTTTACAAGTTTACCGGTCTACAAGTTTACAAGTAATGAAAATAAAAATTTTAAACGGACTTCACGAATACGGCAAAATTGCAGAGGAAATGGAAAACCTGGCGAACAGCATTATTGCCGGTGAAGCTGATGAGGAAGTTTGGTTTTTAGAGCATGAACCGGTTTATACCGCGGGAACATCTTCTGATGAAAGCGAGTTAAAGAACGCCAAATTCCCGGTATTCAAGGTTGGCCGCGGCGGTAAATATACTTATCATGGCCCGGGCCAGCGCGTGGTTTATTTAATGCTGGATCTGAAAAAACATTACAAAACACCCGACCTGAAAAAATTCGTGAATGATCTGGAGCAATGGGTAATAGATAGCCTTAAGGAAATAGGAATAGATGCCTACAGAAAAAAAGGCATGATAGGAATTTGGGTGGAGGATAAAAATTCACTTGGTGGCGAAAGTAAAATAGCAGCAATAGGAATTCGTGTTCGCAAATGGGTAAGCTTTCACGGCGTTGCTATAAACATTAACCCTAAACTGGCGGATTTTAACGGCATTGTACCATGCGGCATTGAAGGCTTCGGCGTTACTTCGGTAAATAAAATGGGAAATAATATAAGTATGAACGAATTCGACAAGATACTGAAAAAGAATTTTCCGTTTAAGTGATTTGAAGTTTTTTAGCAATTGTGTTAATACCTTTTTTATCTGCCACAGACTCATCAGCAATTGAAATTTCTTGAGCCATTACAAAATTTTTTGCTTTTTCAAAAATAGAACCCAATTCTTCTTCTATAGAAAACTTACGGAATATTTCTTCAAATTCTTTAGGCAAACCTAAACCATCTTCTCTTTGTATCCTTATAGCATGATTGTACAAATTGTATTCTTCTACCACCCCTCTAAGACTTTCCAGATACTTATCACTACTGCCTAATACAAGGCCAAGCTCATTAAAACCTATTATTCTCCCATCTAAAACTATCGGCGTATCTCCACTAAGAGAATATTTTTTGTAAAGAAATTCCACAAGCTCTGCAGCGCCATTATAACTTTTAGATGCATCATCAACTGCGCTTCTATAAAATTCCGGGATTGTAAATTCGTAATCATAACCAGAATCCTTGGGAGCAAAATTAATACCTAAAGCCGAATGGCTACAAACCTCTTGGCCACTTCCATCAAGAAGTCTAACTGATTTTATCAGGTTACCTTTATGTGATCTTTCTATCTGAATTATAGGATTAGCTATTACCTCTGAACGTGGGCCATCTGAATTAGTGCTCATATCTTTGCCTAAAGATCTAGGCCTGCTGTTGCTTTCTGTAACTATGTATTTCCCTTCTGGGTCTTTTAGAAAGCCTGGGTGTTCTAAACCCCATTTAGAGAATTTTATCTCATCAAAGCCAGAAATAGTAAGTGAAAATTCTGGACGGTATGTTTCTGATTCACGGTATGTACGCGTTAGTTTAACCTTTCCGCTGGGATAAATATAAACATCAAAATCTTTTAGAACCGCACCTGGAATAACAAGCTTATCGTCTGGGCTATTAGTCCCATCTAGTATATAATTACCTTTAAAGTATATATCATCGAAAGATGATACTTCTATTTTACCTGAGTACGTTGCCAGCAAAGAAAATAAATGATCTACTCTGGTTTTATCATCGAATATAATTATTGTTGGATCGGGCATGTTTCTTTTTTAGGTATAATATAAATCAACTTCTAGAATTTTTTCATTTCCCGGCATGTTTTTAATTACCTTCCAAACGGAATCTCGTATTGTCCATTATTTCTTTTTGAAAGTACGCCTGCAAGAACGTTTGCTCTTTCTGCAGCACCGGCAACACCCACATGCACTTCTCTTTTCTCCAGAGTTGTAAGCCTTGCAACTGCTATTGCTTCATCGCCTATTTTTGCTGAAGGAAAATCAACCTGCTGCGCTACTTCTAATTTACCAACAACAGTTGACTTTATTGCCAGGCCATCTTCAAATGTTTTTAAACCAGTTCTTTCTACTTTTGGATATCTGTGCAGAACGGTACTACCCAACTGACACACTGAAGCAAAATTATCCGCGGCCTGAAGCAAATGATCTGGAAGATCGGTAGAAATTGCACCTCTGACAGCGGCGATATTAAAAACACATATCTGCTGAGGATTTATTTTATCTGGCACCAATACTGAAGTTATATCCTGCGAACGAGGATCGTAATTGAAACGTTTTACCTTACCTAAAGAAATAGGCCTAACACCCACTTCACGAGCTTCAAGCTGCTGTACATTTTTTTCTAAAACAGCTTTTAACAGTCCTTTCTTTTCATCACGAGTTGCCTTTGCAAAACTTGCTTCATAAATATTTATTTTAGGATGCGCAACAGATAGCATCTCCGATAGAGGGAACAACTTATCACCCACATTAATTATATTAGTGGCTCCTTTATTTATCTCTGTTTTCAGCAGCTGATATTCAAGCATTCTTGCCGCTACTTCCCTTTGCATTTTTGAATAAAATTCAGGCTCGTTCAGAAGTTGCTGAGTAAACGCCTTACGCTTATTGTGAAGCATGCTTTCATCTGTGAATATTCTTTTTTCCTTAGGTAAGGTTCCTTCATATTGAATTAAATATTGCTCAAGAAAACTTAACTGCTTCTGTGAAAATCCATAAACCTCGTTATCTGGATAAGGAGGCGAACCTATTCTTACACTTGCTAAACCCGTGGAATCTTTCTTAACAACGTAACCTTGCTGCTCGTAATCAGAAATTACTAATGTATTTTCTGCAATTGTATTTTTTCCAAGCATGACCATTGCTACCATGGTTTCATGCGGCATGGCAGAAGTAAGGCTTATGTCTATCTTTCGTTTCATACCGCCATTATACCACAAAATGGTTAAGAAAGTGTTAACCAAAATCTATATGTTAACTACTTGATATCCAAGAACTATTGTCTGACAATAGGGCCGGATACACCCTGCCCGCCAGGATTGTACGCTAGTCCTGAGGCGGCTGTAACTTCACTAGAAACCATACCAGCCGCCGAAGCAATAGCCTCACGTTTTTGTTCTATAGCTACTAAAGCCTTTTTCGGATTTCCACTTTCGTAAACAAGTTGTAATTCTTCGCGGTTAAGTTCAACGCCACCATATTCAACTTTAATATTATACTGCCCCTTGTACCTGGAAAGAATATCATCAGCCCTATCTATAAAACTCATTTCCTGCTTTGAAGGGATGTGCAAACGAGTTACTTCAATTGATTTGCCTTCTCTACCTTCAATCAGCTCGCCGTTTTTACCAACCAAATTAATTGATACAGGCTTGCCCCTGTTGTCCGTTTCAACAACTAGCTTGGCCTCTGCTAACTCTATTTTTGCCGGCGCTGGAGAATCAGCCTTAGGTGCTTTTCTTTCTGCCAATTGTGAAATATCTTGTATTTCTGCCGTTGCTACAGGCGCTACTGTACTTAGTGAATAGCTATCTGTTGAAGCTAAGTATTTTGCACCCTCAGTAACATTTCCTTTACCATCCACGAAAGATATGTCTGGTCCATTCTTCACGGTAACCGAATATATAGTAACACCAGATTCACGTAATTTATGGCTGAATGTAATTGTACCATCATCATTCGGGCGAGCATTAAAATCTCCAACCGTGCCGCCTGGTATAATTATTTTTTCTGAAGTAGCCGATGCATCGATAGTAACATTAGCACGATAAATTTTGCTGCCGTCACGCGCGGTGATAACTGGTTCTTTGCCTTCTACAGCCTGTTCTTTTGCTAATTTCTCAAGAATTTCTGAAAGCCCTGAAGGCTTGTTCTCGCTATTGAAAGTAATTTTATTTCCTTCTGGCATATTTACTCCACCTAATCCCCACTTTCCCTATATCCATTCTAACACAAAAAGGTTAACAAAAGGTTAACGAAATCGTCTTTTTTTGCTTCTTTTTTGATTATTTTGGTAATTTCCCCATCAAATTTGGCTAGTTATTACTAAACAACGGCACCGTGGCATTGTTTGAATTTCTTGCCGGAATTGCACGGACAGGCATCATTCCTGCCAACTTTGCCCCATGTTGAAGGGTCCATCGGGTTTCTGTCTTCGGCCTTAATATGCGTACGAATTGTAACTTTCGGATCTTTGCGCAAACCCGGGTTGAATTGCATACCGCTACCACCCACCGCAGGATCAACATTGGTTTCGTGGATATTTTTCTGCTGGCGCAACGCAAGTATTTTATCAACATCTTCATCAACGTGAATTTGTATGTGGAATAATCTATCAAGATATTTTTCGTTCAGGAATTTTACCATTGAACCGAACGCATCGAATGCTTCTTTCTTATATTCGTTCAGCGGGTCTTTTTGGGCATAGGCACGTAAATTTATACCATGGCGAAGATTATCAAGGAAGTGCAAGTGCTCTTTCCAAACCTCATCAAGCGTATAGAGAAGAATTCTTTTCTCCATCAACTTCATCTGCTGCGAACCGAATGATTCATCTCTTCTTTTGTGTTCGGCATCAAGCAGTGTAAGCGTGCGCTCGAATATTTCCTGATCGGCAACGCCTTCTTCCTTCGCCCAATCGTTGATAGGAATATGAACACCGAATATACGGAATACTTCATGTTCAAGTGTTTCGCTTTGCCACTGTTCAGGGTAAGAATTGTGCGGAATATACAATGAAACAAGATCATCCACCTGCTGTTCAAGCATTTCGTTTATTTTTATACGGACATCTTCCGCTTTCATTATTTCCATGCGCTGGGCGTATATTGCTTTACGCTGCTCGTTCATTACATCATCGAACTTCAGTAGGTTCTTACGAATATCGAAGTTGCGCGCTTCCACTTTGGCCTGCGCCTTTTCCATTACACGTGTAAGCATTGGGTGATTGATAGCTTCACCCGGAGTTCCCATTTTTCCAAGTATCCAATCCATTTTTTTATCTGCACCAAATATTCGGATAAGATCATCTTCCGCCGAAAGGAAGAATTTAGAAAAGCCAGGATCTCCCTGCCTGCCTGAACGGCCGCGCAACTGGTTATCGATACGGCGCGATTCGTGACGCTCAGTACCAAGCACGCATAGGCCGCCCGCTTCCAGAACAGTTTTTCTATCCTGTTCAATTTGCGCTTTTACTTCTGCGGTAACGCGCGTAATAAATTCAGCATCTGTGTTATCGCCAATTCTTTCCCTGATAAGAAGTTCCGGATTACCGCCAAGCTGAATATCGGTACCACGGCCCGCCATGTTGGTTGCAACAGTAACCGTACCCGGCCTGCCCGCCTGCGCTATTGTTAGCGCCTCACGATCATGCTGCTTGGCGTTAAGTATATTATGTTTTATGCCGGCTTTTTTAAGATGCTTTGAAAGCAGTTCCGATTTTTCAACCGAAGCAGTACCGGCAAGTACCGGCTGACCTTTTTTGTTAGCCTCGATTATAACCTCTGTTATGGCATCGAACTTTTCTGTTTCCGCACGATAGATGTTATCATCTTCATCTATACGCTTTACAGGAACGTTAGTTGGAATATCTACAACAGAAAGTTTGTATATTTCGTCAAACTCGGTGGCCTCTGTCATTGCTGTGCCTGTCATACCGGCAAGCTTCGGGTATAAACGGAAATAATTCTGGTAAGTGATAGAAGCCAGCGTTTGGTTCTCGCTTTCTATTTTAACGTTTTCCTTCGCTTCCAGCGCCTGATGTAAACCATCAGAGTAACGCCTGCCATCCATGATACGGCCGGTGAATTCATCAATAATAAAAACCTTGCCGTCTTTCACCAGATAATCTTTATCGCGGCTGAATAGTGTATGCGCTCGCAGCGCCTGATTTGCATGGTGCAGAACCTTTATATTCTCAAGATCGTACAGGCCTGAGGTTGAAGTTATTATACCTTCAGCGCGCAGAAGCTCTTCCAGATTGTGGGTGCCATTATCAGTAAGCAACACGTTGTTAGATTTTTCGTCCTTCTCGTAATCTTGCGGGGTTAGCTTTGGAATTATTTTGTTAATTTTAACATACAGATCAGTTCTGTCTTCCACCGGGCCGGAAATGATAAGCGGCGTGCGCGCTTCATCGATAAGAATGGAATCCACCTCGTCGATTATGGCATAGCTGAACGGGCGCTGCACCATTTCATCTAGAGAGAATTTCATATTATCACGCAGGTAATCGAACCCGAACTCGTGGTTTGTACCGTAGGTGATATCGCATTTATACTGCTCCTGCTTTTCCATATGCGACTGGCCGTGAAGAATAACACCAACAGAAAGGCCAAGGAATTTATATACCTGCCCCATCCAGTCAGAGTCACGCTTGGCAAGGTAATCGTTAACTGTAACAATGTGAACGCCTTTACCGGTTAAAGCATTAAGATACGCCGGCAGGGTTGAAACAAGGGTTTTACCCTCACCTGTTCTCATTTCCGATATTTTACCCTGGTGCAGAACCATGCCCCCGATAAGCTGCACATCGTAATGGCGTTGCTTAAGCGTACGCTTTGCGCCTTCACGCACTACAGCAAATGCTTCCGGCAGAATATCATCAAGGCTTTCGCCCTTTTCAATACGCGATTTGAATTCAGCTGTTTTAGCTCGCAGCTGTTCATCACTGAGTTTTTCATACTCAGACTCAAGCGAATTCACTTCATCAATTACAGGATTAAGAGATTTTAAATATCTCTCGTTAGATGAACCAAATATTTTATTTAATAGTGCTACCATTTTTAACCCGGACTCCATATAGAGCAGAATTGCCATGCAATCAATAGATTTTGGTATTATTTAATGCTTATAGCCTAGTATGGCTTTTCGCGGGTTTTAGGAAGACATGGATCGGCAATGGTACAATATGGCCCGGCATCTTCCTCGGTACGATAGTTTTCTTTCAGAAATGCGTCTGAAAACCTGAATCTGGTGCTGAAAAACATGCTCTCGCCATCTACATTCAGCTTGCAATCTTTAAACCCCCGAACCTTAAGGTGAACCCTTTCGTTTCTATCGTAATTATATGGTTTAAGGCTTATTAACGGCGGCTTTCTATTTTTAACAGATTCTTTTTTATCTGGCACAACATTGAATAAGCTGCATGCTGTTAAGGCCAATAAAGGAATAACATAAATAAGCTGCAAGGTTCTTTGTTTAAGAATGCTCATACAGCCTAATATAGAGATATTTATAGAAATAAAAAGCCCCGTTGTGAGGGGTATACAAACAACGGAGCCTATTCTCTAATGGAGGAGAATTTAATGGAGAGTTAATATTTCTTTTTTAGCAAACCTTCTTTCTTCGCTCTCCTTGAATTTTTTGCCGCTATCAAGATAGAAGTCTGTCAGCTTGATAGTTTTGCGGATGTAGAATTGTTCGGTACTTATCTTCAGATCTATGTCTTCGTAGCCTTTCAGCTTTAATCTCGGCTTCTCGCCGGTTAATTCGTTGTACTCCGAAATGGTGAACGGAACATCGTTGGTGTACATGTTATCTATGTACTTTAATGTATCTTGTAAAAAGGCGCAGGAAGTAAGTAGTACCAGCGGTAAAAACATCGCTAGTTTAGATGCCCTGTAAAAAGGCGCTTTCAACCAGATTTCTGGTGTATTGCTCCTGCGGATCATCGAGTACTTTCTCCTTATTACCTTCAGTTACAATTATACCACGTTTCATAACCAAAAGATAGTGAGAAATCGCTCGAATCACGCGCAAATCGTGGCTTATAAAGAGAATGCCCAATCTGTATTCTAGTTGGAATTTTAATAAAATTTGAAGTATTTCTGCTTGCGTTATTAAATCTAATGCAGATGTAGGTTCATCTAACACTAACACACTGGGTTTTAACACTAAACTGCGCGCAAGCCCCACACGCTGCTTTTCTCCTCCGGAAAGCTCGTGCGGAAAACGGTGCTTATATTCCATTTTTAAGCCTAATGAAACCAGCATTTCATCAATAATTACATCAATTTCCGGCTCAGTTTTTTTGGTATGAACCCGCAAACCCTCAGAAATTATCTGTTTTACGGTCATTCTTGGGTTAAGCGAAGAGTAAGGATCTTGGTATACTATTTGTATCTTTTTGCGATATGGCTTGAATTTTCGCTCAGAATAGTTGGAGATTTTATGCCCCTTCAGAATTATATCGCCCTGCGATTCCACCAGCTTCAAAACGGCCTTGGCCACGGTAGATTTGCCGCTACCGCTTTCGCCTACTATGCCTATGGTTTGGCCTTCCATTAATTTCAGAGATATATTTTTTGCGGCATCAAAATATTTTTTCTTGAAACCAAAAAAGTTTTTCCCAACCATGTATGAAACATTTAAATTCTTTACTTCCAGAAGCTGCTTTGCATCTGAAGGTATTGGTGCAGGGTCACCTTTTGGTTCAGCCGTAAGAAGTTTTTTTGTGTATTCATGTTCAGGGTTAGAGAATATATCTGCGTTATTTTTCAGCTCGACAATTTTACCGCTCTTCATTACCGCAACCCTGTCTGCCACACGCTGCACAATGGTTAAATCGTGTGTAATAAGCAGAATGCTAAGGCCGTTATCGCGCTGAAGTTTTTTCAGCAGCTTCAGTATTTCCTTTTGAACCGTAACATCAAGAGCGGTGGTAGGTTCATCAGCGATTATAAGTGCCGGATTGTTTGCAAGCGCCATCGCTATCATCACTCGTTGGCGCTGCCCACCAGAAAGCTGGTGCGGATACGCATTAAGCCTGCTGTGCAAACCTTCCAGTTCCACCTGATCAAGCAGTTCCAGAATACGCGCATGAATTTCCGCCGAAGTTTTTTTCTGATGCAGTTCTATCGCCTCGGTAAGCTGGCGTTCAATTGTGTGCAGCGGGTTTAGTGATGTCATGGGGTCTTGGAAGATCATCGCAATTTTGCCGCCGCGCACTTTGCGGATATCGTCATCGGAAAGTGACAGGTTATTCCCGCCTTCAAATATAACCTCTCCCGAAACTTCAAAATTACCAAGATGTTTCAAAAGGTTTACAATAGAATAGGCAGTCAGGCTTTTTCCCGAACCGCTTTCGCCAACAAGTGCAAAAATTTCCCCCTTGTTT
Organism: uncultured Rickettsiales bacterium; assembly: GCA_964564045.1. Classification (GTDB taxonomy): domain Bacteria; phylum Pseudomonadota; class Alphaproteobacteria; order Rickettsiales; family UBA8987; genus JAMHZE01. The sequence continues at coordinate 64,771 of CAZLZP010000002.1, read as the reverse complement.
ATTTCGAAACTTATATTATCTATCAGTTTATTATTTTTGATCGATACCTGAAGATTATTAACTTTTACTATCTCATTCATGGGCAATTTGTTTACTCTATCTACCGATTTTATAAGTATTTCCGCCCAGCCGGAGTATATTGAATATGAATCTTCTCCGACAGAAGGAATTTATGTTTGGGTGTATCATATAAAAATTACCAACAACGGCAAGCACCCAGTTCAGTTAATGAACAGATATTGGCATATAGTTGATGGTAAAGGCACAGTTCAGGAAGTTCGCGGCCCTGGGGTTATTGGTGTACAGCCAATAATTCTTTCAGGCGAAAGCTACGATTATTCTTCATCAGTATCGTTAACAACGCCTACAGGTATAATGCACGGTGAATATGAGTTCAAAAACAATGATGATCTTGTGTTCCACGCCCAGATACCAGTATTTTCGCTGGATTCCGCGGAAGCTATTAGGCTTGCGAATTAGCTCTCGTCTGCAGGGTTTCTGCCTTCCGGTTTTTGTTGCATCCCCAATTTATCTGTAACAATTTTTGCTAGTAAATTCTTTACTACAGCTTCTAACTTCGTATAATTTCTTTCATCTGAGCCACAAAGTAAAGTAAACCTGTCTATCTTTTCTCTACCAACATCTTCTCTCAGCTTATCCTTTGTGTAAGAGCTAATAAGTATCATATTTTTAAGCTCAGGAAAATCGTTTACAAGATTAACATTACCTTTATCTTCTCCGGCATTTATAACAAGTATATCTGGAGGGCTTTCTTTTAATGCTTCTTTCAGCGCTTCCACACCTTTTCTACTGAAATCCCTTACATCTAGATCATAGTTCCTTATACAACTTAAGCCACCCTTAATCTGATCTGCCTTGTGAAGGTTTCCAGTTATTAGCATGTATATCAGTGGTTTTCTTTCCATAAGCCCCTCAGGCTAGTTTGGCCTTGATTACAGTAACATAGAATATCATTGAAAAAAAGCCATTTTTAAGGTATAACCCGCCCCGAATATGAATTACCAGAATAAATACGATGTTATAGTGATAGGCGGCGGGCATGCGGGCTGTGAAGCGGCAACTGCTTCTGCGCGCACAGGCGCACGCACTTTGCTTATAACCCACAAGCGTGATACTATCGGCCAGATGAGCTGTAACCCAGCCATTGGCGGCGTTGCCAAAGGCACGCTGGTTCGCGAGATAGATGCGCTAGATGGCGTAATGGGCGTGGTAACAGATAAAGCCGGAATTCACTATAAAACACTGAATGCTTCCAAAGGCCCGGCTGTATGGGGCCCTCGTGCCCAGGCTGATAGAAAATTATACAAGCAGGCCATGCAGGAAGTTATATTGAACTATCCGAATTTGGATGTGTTTGAAGATGGGGTGGATGATATAGTTTTTAGTACAAGTACAGGTACAAGTGTAAGTGCAGTTGTAACAGAGAACGGCACAAAATTTGAAACCAGTAATGTTGTGCTTACTACTGGAACTTTCTTGCGCGGGCTAATTCATATCGGCCGTGAAAAAATTCCGGCGGGAAGATTTGGTGAAGATAACAAAATAGAGAAACCGGCAGCCAAGCTTTCGGAAAGTTTAATGAATATAGGCTTTGAACTGGGAAGATTAAAAACCGGAACTCCTCCACGCGTTTTAAAAAGCAGCATTAACTGGGATATTCTTGATGAACAGCCGGGCGACAAAACTCCGGTGCCGTTCAGCTACATAACTGACGAAGTAAAAGTTCCGCAGATAAAATGTTTTATAACTTATACAAATGCCAATACGCATAAAATAATTGGCGATAACTTGCATCAGTCGGCCATGTATGCTGGCGAGATAAGCGGCGTTGGCCCACGCTACTGCCCTTCTATTGAAGATAAAATAAGCCGCTTTGCCGATAAGGAACGTCACCAGATATTCTTAGAGCCGGAAGGTTTAGATAGCGAACTGATATACCCGAACGGCCTTTCAACTTCATTACCGAAAGATGTGCAGGATGCCTACATGCATTCCATAAAAGGTTTAGAAAATTGCGTTATTACCCAATATGGCTACGCCATAGAATATGACTACATCGACCCGCGTGAATTGAAGAGCACTTTGGAAACCAAAAAGGTTAGTGGCTTGTTTTTGGCGGGGCAGATAAACGGCACAACAGGTTACGAAGAAGCAGGCGCGCAAGGTTTAATAGCGGGTTTGAACGCCGGTTTAAAGACACAGGGTGAAGAGCCGTTCACGCTGGATAGAAGCCAGGCATATATTGGCGTGATGATAGATGACCTTATAACTTTAGGCACAACTGAACCATACAGAATGTTCACCAGCCGTGCAGAATATCGCCTAAGTATGCGTGCAGATAATGCCGATATACGCTTAACATCACTTATCATGGAACGTGATATAATAAGTGAAAAACGCGCCGCAAGGTTTGAAGATAAAATGAACGCGATAGGCAGAATTATCTCTGCGCTTGAGGAAATAAGCCTTACTCCGAACGAAGCGGAAAAACACGATATTAAATTGAACGCCGATGGTATTCGCAGGAATGGCAAGCAGTTACTTGCAATGCCGAATATAAACTTTGAAAAATTGCAGACTATCTGGCCGGAAAAATTAAGCGGGTTCAGTGCAGATGTAATTCAGCAGATGAATATTCAGGCACTTTATGCGGGCTATATGGAAAATCAGGAAGCGGAAATAAAACAGTTCCGAAAAGATGAAGGCGTAACCATTCCTGAAGGAACCGATTTTATGGAAGTTGATAGTATTTCAATTGAGATACGCGAAAAGCTTAATCGCTTCAAACCAGCCACTATAGGCGCTGCCAGCCGCATACCAGGCATTACTCCGGCCGCCACAACCGCCATACTGGTTTACCTGAAAAAACTGGAAAGAGAAAAGAAAGCGGCTTAAAGCTTGAACGGCATAACTATAAGCGTTTTGCCCACGTTGTGAAGGCGGCGCTGAAGAATGTACGCCGTTTGGTTATGCAGCAGTTGCGTCAGGAAGTTCTCGTTATCGGAAATAAGCTTGGTGGCAAAGAATACCGTGTTCGGAAATTCTTCCGATATACGCACTGTAAGTTCGGTAAGCTTGTCTACAACATCGGTTCCGTAGGCGTGGTAATAGGTACTGCCATAGCCGTTGGTATTGGCATAATCAACATATCTTTTCAGCACCGCGCGGGTATCACGGCGCAAATTATTCCACTTTTTATCATCAACAAATTCTTCAGTATCTATCTCACCAACTGAAACGAAAATGAAGTTCTTGTATATTTCCGGGAATAGTTTTTCCACCCAGTTTATCATTTTCAGTCCCGATGCAGATGTTTCAGAAACCAGGAAACACGCCGTAGGTTTGTCGTGATCGAGCTTAGGCCTGTCACATTTTTCAATCTCGTTATCAAGCACCCTGTCCATTCTGCCTTCTTCACGCTCGATCTTCGCCTGAACCAACAGGTAGTGGCGCTTGATAGTAATTCCAATAGAAACCAATATGCCAGTTATAAACAGGGTTTTCCAACCACCCTCATAGAATTTTTCAAACACCGTTGTGCAAAGTATGGTTGCAGAAACCAGTAAAGCGAAGAAGGGAATGATGAATTTACGAATATGTATGAAGCCGTTCCCGAAGTTAATTATTCTGTATCTGCAAATGCCCGCAAGCGAAAGCGTGAACGTTAAGAACACGTTAATAGAGTAAAGAATTACCAGAAATTCTACCCGGCCCAATGTTGCAACAATAGCCACTATTGCACTTATACCCATTAGTAGCACGCCGTTCTTTGTAACCAGGCGCGAAGAAAGTGAAGAGAATAAGTGCGGCATCCACCTATCTACCGCCATGTTGGCAAGAACCGCAGGACCAGCGATGAAGCCGGTATTACTGGCCACTATCAATATTCCCGCCGAAAGGAACATAACTATACTAACAACATATATTGAAATGTTAGTGCCAAATAAAACCCAATCTGCAGTAATTGCTTTGAACGTTGTTGCGTTAAGGGTTTCGCCATCAACCTTGCGAACATCCCAAAGAAGATAAAGAAGAATTATGCCGGCAGCCATTATCGCAAGAGAGAATGCTATTGCCATCATTGTATTCTTACCGGTACGAACTCGTGGCTCTGCCAGGTTCTGTACTGAATTTGAAACCGCTTCCAGCCCGGTATATGTACCACCACCAAGTGAGAACGCCTTGAAGAAAAGCGCCAGCGTAAAGAACCACCCAAGGTCTTTGGTCATATTATGGGTTTCCATAACTGCATCTGGCATTATATCTTCCAGCCCATAATAGTGCGAAAAAATACCGTAAATTATTAAACCTACATACGAGAATACAAAACCCAGGAATATTGGCATAAGGAATTTTACCGATTCCTTCATGCCGCGAAGGTTCATGTACATAAGCAGGAATATCAGCAATATCTCGAGCGGCACTTTGTAAATATGGTAATGATCATTCACTACCGAGAATATGGCATCAACCGCGCTGGCGATGGAAATTGCAATGGTTAATATATAATCTATCAGTAGCGCAGAACCAGCAACCAGCCCAGCCCTTGGCCCAAGCAACGATGAGGCAACACGATACCCGCCGCCACCATTCGGAAATAATTCGATAACTTGCAGATACGCCAAACCAATAACAAAAACAGTGATACCGGTTGCAAACGCAAGGAATATTGCCAGCTGCGTATGCTGCCCTAGCGCTTTGAATGCCTCTTCCGGACCATAACATGCCGATGAAAGACCATCTGCACCAATACCCACCCATGCGAAAAACGTTGCAAGCGCAATATGCTTTCTGGTTTGTGTGTTGAAAGGATCTAACGGCTTACCGATGAAGAATCTTTTTATGCGCTCAAGACGTGACATATGTATTTATTCGCTGATGTATCTAGACTTTGTTGTTCTCGTCGTTTTTTTCCAAAGCCTTCTTAGATTCATCATCCCCCTCTTTTAATCCTTGTCTGAAATTCCTGATACCCTTACCCAGGTCTTTCATTGCGCCCGGCAGTTTACCACCACCAAATACAATAAGGATAACTAATGCTATCAATAATAATTTTGTTAAACTTATTTCCATAAAACTCTCTTAGTTTCCATTAGCGGGCGCAGTTTAGTCTCATAAAATCAAAAGTCCAGCCCGATATCATTTTGATTTTTCTTTGTTTTTTGCTCTCTCGGTTTTTTCCCAGGCAAATTCCGATAATAAAGGGAACCACCTGCTTGCCTTCTTTTTGTAGGTTAGGTATTGCTCACCAAACTTTTCTTCCAGCATTTTTTCTTCAGCCATAATAAATTTATCCTCAATAATACCACCGAATATGAATACCATCATTAGTGGTGTAGAACTGCCCATAAAACAAAACACACCAAATAATATTATTACCATTCCAAGATAAACCGGGTTGCGCGTGTAACTGAACGGGCCTGTTTGCACCAGCGTGGTAGATTCTTCAAAAGGAATATGTGTTGTGCCAGCTTTCTTTAATGTTTTTACCGCCCACAGAACCATTGCTATACCAAAGCATACCATCATACCCCCGAGTATAAGAGATAAGCGGCTGCGGAAAAAATAAAAACCAGGGATGGAATTGTGCAGAAGGTACATCATTGCCAGTGCACCAACAAAGAACATTGGCGGCAATGCTACTTTTTTCGGCTCAGTTTGGTTACTTTTATCTTCGTGATAAAACATAAGGCAATTATAAGCCTGTTACACTAACGTACAGAGAAAATTTAGGGCCGAACAAGCAATTTTAGCTAAAAAAAGCTAAAGATGTTGTAAATCTAGGCAGCTTTTCCAAGCTTTGAGTGCCTGTAGCCGTAAGCAAAGTATATTACCATACCCAGCAGGAAGTACCATTTAAGCGCGTTCATAACCTCACTTAAGCCATAGATAAGGTAACCACAGCACAGTATGCCAAGTATCGGTGTAATTTTAGGAAGCGGAACACTGAACGGCCTGTGCATATCGGGGTGGGTTATACGTAAGTAGAACACACTGAAGCATATTATACAGAAGGCCGTTAGCGTACCAATACTTACCAGATCACCCAGAATGGAAATTGGAGTGAAGCCTGCGATAACAGAAATTGTAACACCAAGAATTATGGTATTAAGCCAAGGCGTTTTATATTTATGGTGAAGGTGCCCGAACACGGAAGGAATTAAGCCATCTTTCGACATAGTAAAGAACACGCGTGTTTGTGCGTATAACATTACTAACATTACCGAAGATAGGCCGGCGATAGCACCTATTTTTACCAGGAATGCAAGCCACGGCATGCCGATAGCATCAACACCAACGGCGATAGGATCTGGCACGTTAAGTGTTTTGTAATCTACAATGCCAACAAGAACGAAAGCCACTACCATATATATAATAGTACATATCACCAGTGAACCGATGATACCTATTGGTATATCTTTCTTAGGGTTCTTCGCTTCCTGCGCGGCGGTAGATACGGCTTCAAACCCAATATAGGCAAAGAAAATAACACCGGCAGCACGAAGTACGCCATCGTAGCCGTATTTATCACCACCTTCATTAGCCGGGATGAACGGAGTAAAGTGAGACATATCTACATGCCAGATACCAAAGGCTATGAAAAGTAATATTACGCTTACTTTTATGGCAACAATTACGTTGTTTGCGTTAGCCGATTCTTTCACGCCAAGCATAAGTAGAAAGGCGCACATAAGAACACCAAATGATGCAGGAAGATTATATGTTGAGCCTAACACCCAGTGAGATTCAGGCGTACCAACACCAACAACCTGTATCGTAGATGTTTTGAGAGCCTCGGGAATTATTATGCCAAAATCGGCCAGGAAGCTTGAAAGGTAACCACCCCAACCTACCGCAACTGTAGCCGCAGAAACTCCATATTCTAATAATAGCAACCAACCCATTATCCAGGCGAATAATTCACCAAGTGATGCGTAGGCATATGAATATGCGCTGCCTGAAACCGGGATCATGGAAGCAAGTTCTGCATAACAAAGTGCCGCAAACGCACAGCATACACCAGCAAGAACGAATGAAAGAAGAATTGCCGGGCCAGCATAGTTCGCCGCCGCCTGCCCTGTCATTACGAATATACCGGCTCCTATTATTCCACCAACACCAAGAGATGTTAAATTCCATGCGCCAAGTGAGCGCTTTAATTGATGCTGCTCGCCATCTGCGCCTTCAGCATGTGCAACAAGCGATGCAACTGATTTCTTGCGGAATAATGTGGATATTAGCATAAGACTCCTTATAAGGATTTTACGAACAAGCTTGGATACTATTGAATTACATGGAAAAAGAAAACAAAAAAGTTCTGTTAGCGCTTTTTATGGCACTTTTAGCATGCCTTATATGGGCTTCTAACAACGTTGTGGCCAGATACATATCTGGCTGGATGGACCCCGTTAGTGTTGCCTTCTGGCGATTTGTGATCGCGTTGGTAATTTTAATTCCGTTTATAACCAAGAATTTCAGGAAGAATTTAGCGCTGCTGAAACAAAACCCCAGAATATATATATGGATGGGTTTCACAGCAATAACGCTGAAGAACCTTTTGTATTTTACTGCCGCACATTTTACATCGGTGAATAATCTTGCGCTGCTTGGAACCACTTCACTTATCTGGACCGCAATAATAGGCGCAATTACAAAGCTGGAAATTCTGAACAAATACAAGGTTGCCGGAATTTTTACCGCAGGCTTTGGTGCGCTGATAATTATTCTGAAGGGTAATTTTGGCAACTTTATTCACATGAATTTCGGCGTGGGTGATGTTGTGATACTGGTGGCAGAAGCCATTTGGGGCATTTACACAATATTGCTAAAACTGAAACACAAAGATATGGATAACAGCTTCATGCTTGCCGCAATGATATTCTTCGGGCTACTTGGGCTACTGCCGCTTTATTTAACATATGTTTATTCAGCCGGACTGCCAACGCTTGATGCCAGATCGGTTTACGCATACTTATATATAGGTATATTTGCGTCGGTAATTTCGTGGCTAAGTTATAATTACAGCGTTTCTGTTATCGGCCCGGTTAGAACTTCAATTGTGCTTTACCTGCTGCCGGTGTTAAGCGCTATTATGGGATATATATTCCTAAGCGAAGGAATATATTCATTCCATATTTACGGATTTGTTCTAATAGTAAGCGGAATTTTTATTTCGAATTTGAAAATAAATGAAAAACAATAATACATTAGTTGCCGTAACACTTGCACTACTTGCCTGCATATTGTGGAGCGGGAACTTTGTGGTTGCGCGCGGCGTGAATGATTGGATGAACCCGATAGGTTTCGCCTTCTGGCGCTGGTTCATAACTTTTCTGTGCCTGCTGCCTTTGGCGTTGCCGCACTACAAAACAAACATAGTTTACGTAAAACAAAACCCAAAACCGTATATATGGATGGGCCTTATAGGCGTTGGGGTTTTCAACACGCTAATTTACAAGGCCGCACATTATACCACGGCAAATAATATTTCCCTGCTTGCCGCCACCAGCCCTATCTGGACACTTTTCTTCGCCGGATTATTCAAAGTGGAACCACTGAACAAATATAAAATAGCAGGTGTTTTTATTGCATTCATTGGCGCGCTAACGATCGTTCTGAAGGGAAATTACCTGGGCATTCTAGATATGCAATTTAACAAGGGCGATATAATTGTTATCATCGCTAGCTTCGGCTGGTCGTTCTACTCGCTTATGCTAAAATTCCGCCACCCGCAAATGAACATGTTCTTTTTAATGATAGTTAACACGTTCTTCGGCCTACTTCTGCTTACGCCACTTTTTGCGGCTGAGGTTTATTTCATTGGCTACACACCGTTTTCCATGAACGCTTTATATGTATATTTATACGCCGCCATAGGTTCTTCGGTAATGGCATGGTACTTATTCAATAAATCGGTTTTCATGATAGGCGCTGTTAAAACATCGCTGCTTTATTACACAATGCCAATATTTAGCGGCATACTTTCAATAATTTACCTGGGTGAGCATTTTTATAAGTATCATATTGTGGGCTTTGTTCTGGTACTTTCAGGGATAATTATTTCAAATTTAAGGGCAAAAACCCTTGCAAATTCAGCAGAATAGTATTATTTGATTTTCGTTAACGATTTATTAACCTTTTTAGGTTATAATGAAACAAGAAAAAATTTAATTTAAGGGGAGTAAATATGGCACTAGAACTTGATGATTTAGAACAAAGAGAAGAACAAGCCATTGCAGCCGCAAGAGCTGGGTCAAAAAAACAGGAAACTCCTAGTTTGAGTATAGTAGGTAAAATATCGAGCCTAGCAAAAAAAATTCTTTCTCCTATAACTAATGCTATCGGAGTTACTGATTTAATATGGAAGAGGCCTGATGCGCCAAAAACGATAGAACCTAGAAGCCATAGAGAGCTTGGTTCATTTAACGAACAAGAAGCCGACGACCTTCATTATCAGCCAAAAAGAACTGATCATGCTGCCAGAATAGAAAAAGAAAGATCTGGTGAAGCGCCATCTGCTGAAGTAGCTCCTGCACGCAGAGCTTAGATTTTTACGATAAAATCTCACTTTCTCCTAGCTATTCCTGATATTCCGTGGTATATGCGCGCGGAACTTAAACAATCGGGAAATAATGAAACATATAAGAAATATCGCAATTATTGCACACGTAGATCATGGTAAAACAACGCTGGTTGATAACCTATTGAAACAAAGCGGAACTTTCCGTGAGAACCAGAAGGTTGAAGAATGCGCAATGGACAGCAACGACCAGGAACGCGAGCGAGGAATAACAATTCTTGCAAAACCAACCTCTATTACTTGGAAAGATTATAAAATTAACATTATTGATACCCCAGGCCACGCCGATTTCGGTGGTGAGGTGGAACGTATTCTGAACATGGCTGATGGCGTTATACTGCTTTGCGATTCTGCAGAAGGCCCATTACCCCAAACTAAATTCGTACTTGGTAAGGCCCTGCGCCAGGGAATTCGCCCTATTGTTGTTATCAACAAAATTGATAGAAGCGATGCCCGCCCTGATGAAGTTCTTGATGAAGTGTTCGATCTTTTCGTATCTTTGGAAGCTTCTGATGAACAATTAGATTTCCCCACAATGTATGCATCTGGCCGTAACGGCTGGGCAGTGAATGATTTGAACGACCCTCGCGAAAATCTTCATGGCCTGCTTGATCTTGTTGTTAAACATGTTCCGGCGCCAACAGCTGATGATGATGCTCCGTTCTCTATGCTTTCAACATTACTTGGCTACGATTCATTCCTTGGCCGTACGCTAACCGGTAAAGTTTACAGCGGTAAGGCTAAAATGAATACTGCAGTTAAAGCAATTAACCTTAATGGCGAACTGGTAGAAAATTTCCGTTTAACTAAATTATTCGGCTTCCGCGGGCTTGAACGAGTTGCCATAGATGAAGCAGTTGCGGGTGATATCATTTGCGTTGCGGGTATGGAAAAAGTACACGTTTCTGATACTATCTGCGATCCTTCAATAAACGAGCCTATCAAATCTACACCTATCGATCCACCAACAATATCTATAACAATTACCGTGAACGATTCTCCGTTCGCAGGTAAAGAAGGTAAAAAAGTTACCTCAACTTTAATTCGCGAAAGACTACTTGCTGAAGGCGAAACAAACGTTGCCATTCGTGTTAGCGAAGAAGCAGGAAAAGATGCAATAACAGTTAGCGGCCGTGGCGAATTACAGCTTGGCGTACTAATTGAAAATATGCGCCGTGAAGGTTTTGAACTTTCTATCTCTCGCCCGAAAGTGGTGTTCCAGAAAGATGCTGCCGGCAACTTGCTAGAACCAATTGAAGAAGTGGTGATAGATGTTGATGAAGCTTACAGCGGTACAGTTATTGATAAAATGAACCGCAGAAAAGCCGAAATGAAAGAAATGAGAACTGCAGCTGGCGGTAAAACACGTATCGTGTTCCACGCACCTTCACGCGGGCTTATTGGTTACCAGGGCGAATTCATGACAGACACCAAAGGTACAGGTGTAATGAACCGTATATTCCATGGTTACGCTCCGTTCAAAGGTGAAGTTGGCGAACGCATGAAAGGTACGCTTATCTCTACCGATATTGGTGAAGCAGTTGCGTATGCAATATTCAAGCTTCAGGATAGAGGCACTATGTTCATTGGCCACCAGGATAAAGTTTATCAGGGCATGATAGTGGGTGAGAATTCACGCGATTCCGACCTTGAAATAAACGTTCTGAAAGGCAAACAGCTTACCAACATTCGTACAACAAGCGCTGATGAAGCAGTTGTTCTGGTTCCGCCTCGCAAAATGACTTTGGAAGAAATGATGAGCTATATAAACGATGACGAGCTTGTGGAAGTTACTCCGAAAAGTTTACGCCTGCGTAAACGCCACCTTGATCCGAACGTGCGTAAGCGCGCTGAGAAGGAAAGTAAAGCCGGCTAATAATTGTGCTTAAGAAACTTTAACTATATTGGTGTGATGTCGCAGAATAAAGTTGAAAGATTTATTGAAAATGGCCTGTTCGCAAGCCGCTGGATAATGGCCCCATTCTACATTGGGCTGGTTGGCGCATTAGCTGTTCTGCTGGTTACTTTTGTGAACGAGCTTTACCATCTTTTACTGAATGTTAACAGCCTTAGCGCAAACGATGCAATTCTTGGCTGCCTTGCACTTATAGATATATCTCTGGCCGGAAACCTGATGATAATAGTTATATTCTCGGGCTACGAGAACTTCGTTTCCAAAATGGATATACCCGACCACAAAGACCAGCCAGAATGGAAAGGCACGGTAGATTTCAACACGCTAAAGCTAAAACTTATCGCTTCTATTGTTGCAATATCTGGTATTCACCTGCTGAAGGTTTTTATGGGCGTTACAAAATATACTGAAGTTGAAATTAAGTGGATGGTTATAATTCACGTTGTGTTTGTTCTTTCCGGCGTTTTGCTTGCAATAATGGATTACGTGGCCACAGCAGCGAAGGCCAAGAAGAAGGGCTAGCCTATCTGTATCTCTTCACTGTGTTTTCTTGCGTTCTCTATCATATCCCCCCATCCAAAACCAGGCATTATGCAACGTGCAATTCCTTTTAATGAATTCTCTTTCTCTACTAGGTTTTTAGCTACAAAAACCTGATAGTTCTTTGCAGCCATTTCCAGCGCATGTTTAAAGTTATCAAAAATTACAGTGTATGTACCTAAACCACCAGCATTGTTAGAACGCCTGATGTCTTTATCTACAACCTGATGATCGATTACCAGAATTCCATCTGGGTTATTTTTCATAAACGATATTGGCTCTTGCCTGCCATGAACCTTATCTACTGCCTTGACCAGTTTTGCATATTTATTACCTGTACACTGACAAAGATATTTTAATATTTTCTTTTCATCTAGATGTCCGCCAGCATTTTTTAGCAGATCATCATCTGCTTCAAATACTACACCAACCTGTACTTTTTTATATTTTAATTCTATTGGAGCATTTTTGAGACCGGGACCAAGATTTTCCTGCAGAAGATCAAACACTATCATTTTTATTTCGTTATGGGTTTTTAGTTCAAGACCTAAAATTTCATTCCTTGCTTTTACTGCCGCCTCGCAACTATTTGTTATATATTTTCGCGATAAAGTTATTGATACGCCGTTATCTATACACCATTCACAAAAATCTATTATTTCTTTAGGAACTTCCTTTTCCAGACCTTCCTTAAAAGCTTTTTCTTCTAAAGCCATTACAGGCTTCCAGTTATCTGGAGAATTTGGGTTAGTATACTCTTTCGGTTGAGTTGAAAGCAATGGAGTTAGGAGAGATACCAGATCTTCCTTATTGGTTTCGCCATTAATATGTACAGTTAGTGCTTTCATACCCCCTCAGATACTTAGCTAGATTATACAGCATTAGGGCCTTTGAAGCAATTCATTAATTCTTAAGTTCTTCCGCAATTAAGAACGCCAATTCAAGGGCTTGTGAAGCATTCAGGCGTGGGTCGCAGTGCGTGTGGTATCTGTCTTTCAGGTCAACTTCCGTAATAGCCTGAGAACCACCGGTGCATTCAGTAACATCCTGCCCTGTCATTTCAAAGTGAACACCACCCGGGTACGAACCTTCCGATTCCACAACGTTGAAGAAACTTTTCAGTTCAGAAAGAATATCGTTGAACGGACGTGTTTTGAAACCGTTCGGAGATTTTATAGTATTGCCATGCATTGGGTCACAGCTCCAGATAACATTTTTGCCGTTCTCTTTCACAATGCGAACCAGGCTTGGCAGAATATCTTCCACCTTGTTATGGCCCATACGGGAAATAAGCGTTAAGCGACCTTCTTCGTTGTTCGGGTTCAGAACATCGATAAGTTTTATAAGTTCATCGGCCTTCATTGAAGGGCCAACTTTGCACGCAATTGGGTTTGCAATTCCACGGAAGAATTCAATATGTGCTTCATCCAAATTGCGGGTTCTATCACCTATCCAAAGCATGTGCGCTGAACAAGCATAATATTCTTTCGCTTTGCTTTCATACTGCACAAACTGTTCTTCATAAGGAAGTAACAAGCCCTCATGCGAAACGAAGAAATCGGCCTGTTGAAGCTGGCTCATATTTTCAGTGGTTAAACCGCAGGCACGCATGAAGTTCTGACATTCATCTATAGAATGAACAATGCCTTCAAAGCGTTTGCCTTGTGTAGATTTGCTAAGGAACTCGTCATTCCATTTAGAAACGTTCTTAAGCGAAGAGTAACCGCCTGTTGCAAGCGAACGTAAGTAGTTAAGTGTAGCCGCAGATTGGTGATAAGCACGCACCAGATTTTCCGGATTGTTTGCTCTGGCACCATCTTCAAATTCAATATGGTTTATTATATCACCACGGTAAGATGGAAGCTCTTTATCGCCTTTCTTTTCGGTAGCATCAGAACGCGGTTTCGCGAACTGGCCCGCAATACGGCCAACTTTCACCACAGGTTTGCCAGCGCCATACATTAACGCAACCGTCATCTGCAGCATAACACGGAAGTAACTGGTTAAGTTATCCTGGTGGAATTCAGCAAAGCTTTCAGCGCAATCACCACCTTGTAGAAGGAACGCTTTGCCTTTAGCAACATCGGCCAGTTGTTTTTTAAGCGCGCGTATCTCACCCGGAGTAACAAGCGCAGGATATGCTTTTAAATCCTTCAGAACCGCATCAAGCTTTTTCGCATCAGCGTATTCGGGCTGCTGCCTTATTGTAAGCTTGCGCCAAGAGTCTGGAGACCAGTTCTCCACAGGTTTTTTGTTTTTATTCTTCAGTGCCATATTTCTATTCGTATTTCGTGACAAACGCAAAAATACACATTATAAGCGTTTTAACAACAAATTTAGTATAAAGATGGCAGAAAACAAGGACATTATTGCATTTCAGGGCGCTGCTGGCGCAAATTCTGATGTGGCTTGCCGCCAGGCCTACCCCTACATGAAAACCCTGGCCTGCGAAGACTTTGAAGATGCCTTCAAGGCCGTAGAAGAAGGCAAAGCGAAATATTGCGTGATACCAATTGGTAACAGCTATGCCGGCAGGGTTGCTGAAATTCATAACATAATACCACGCACCAGCCTTAGCATAATTGGCGAGCATTTCCTTAAAATTGAACATTATTTAGTGGGCGTTAAAGGCGCAAAGCTGAGTGATGTAAAAGAAGTTTATTCTCACCCGCAGGCGCTAATGCAATGCGCTAAGAATATAAAAGAACTGGGTATTACTCCGGTGCGTTATGCTAACACGGCGCTGGCTGCGAAAGATATTGCAACGTGGGGCGATAAAAGCAAAGCGGCGATAAGCTCTAAACTGGCGGCGGAACTTTACGGTCTGGAAATATTAAAACCGAACATTGAAGATAGCCACGATAACACAACTTTGTTCCTGATATTCTCACGCGATGCGGTAGACCCCGATCCGAAAAAAGAGAAAATGATAATCACCAGTATGATGTTCACCACACGCAATATTCCGGCGGGCCTGTATAAAGCACTTGGCGGCCTTGCTACAAATAACGTGAACATTATAAAACTTGAAAGTTATATACCTGAAGGCGAAAGCGCAAGCGCGCAGTTCTTCATTAGTTTTGAAGGCAGCCCAAGCGAAAAGCACGTTCAGCGCGCCATTGAAGAGCTTGGCTTCTTCAGCAAAAAAACAAAATTATTGGGAGTATATCCCGCACATAAAAGCAGGAAGGCTGGGTAAATGAGTGAGTTAGTATTTTCAGGCGTACAACCAACCGGAAATCTGCACTTAGGTAACTATCTGGGTGCAATTAAGAACTGGGTTGATATTCAGAACAAATATAAATCTATTTTCTGCATTGTAGATCTGCACGCCATAACAGTTCCGCAAGACCCAAAGGCCTTATACGAAAGCACGCTGGAACTTGCTGCGGTATTTTTGGCCTGCGGTATAAACCCCGAAAAATCTATCATCTTCCCACAAAGCGCTGTTAGCGCTCACAGCGAACTAGCTTGGATATTGGGGTGTAATACTCCGCTTGGTTGGTTGAACCGCATGACGCAATTTAAAGAAAAGGCTGGAGATGAAACAAAATCTGAATCTGCGATGCTAGGTTTGTATTCATACCCAGTACTAATGGCCGCAGATATTTTATTATATAAAGCTACCCATGTTCCTGTTGGAGAAGATCAAAAACAACACTTGGAATTAACAAGAGATATAGCCAATAGTTTTAACAGTCATTACAAAACAAAATTATTCCCTCAACCGGAACCGCTTATACAAGGCGCCGCAACAAGGGTGATGAGCCTGAATGATGGCACCCGTAAAATGAGCAAAAGCGAGGAAAGCGATTATTCGCGCATTAACCTTTCTGATGACGCAGATACAATTCGCAAGAAGTTCCAGAAAGCGAAAAGTGATTCTGAACCAACAGTATTTTCAAATAAAGAAACACGCCCTGATATTACCAATTTGTTAACTATATATGCGGCTTTAGCGAATATAACTTTGAAAGATGCCGATAAACATTTTGAAGGCAAGCGCAGTTCTGATCTGAAAAAAGAACTGGCAGAACTGGCGGTTGAAAAGCTTTCTCCGATAACTACTGAGTTCAATAAATTAAAAGCCGACAAAGAACATTTGAAAAAAATACTTCGTGCTGGCGCTGAAAAGGCCAATGAAATTGCCGAAAAGAATTTGAAGGAAATAAAAGAAACGGTAGGGTTCTTTGTCTGATAAACCAAAAATATTCCACGTTCACATGATATCTGATTCCACCGGAGAAACGGTGAACTCGGTTATGCGCGCGGTAATGAGCCAATTTGAAGAGGTAGAGGTTGAAGAGCATACCTGGGCGCTGGTGCGCACCAAAGGCCACCTGGAACGTGTTATTGAAGCAATAACCGCTGAACCTGGGCCGGTATTATTTACCATTATAGATACCGAACTGCAAACCATGCTGCTGAATTTCTGTCGCAAGAACAGGCTGCCATGCATTCCGGTTCTGCACCGCGCCACCAAAGAAATGCAATTATTCTTCGGCGTAAAGGCAAAAGCAAAAGTTGGCAGTCAGTACGAACTTGATGAAGAATATTTCGAGAAGATGGACGCCATACATTACACGCTTGCGCATGATGATGGCCAAGAAACCGATACGCTAGATGAAGCCGATATTATTCTGGTTGGCCCTTCGCGCACTTCTAAAACACCAACCTGCGTTTATCTTTCTAACCGCGGCGTGAACGCAGCGAATGTTCCTATAGTGCAGAATGTACCACTGCCGGAAATTCTGTTCCAGGTAACCAAGCCGCTTGTAATAGGCCTTATAATTGACCAAAAACGTTTGCAGCAAATTCGTAAATCGCGCCTGCTTTCGCTGAACGAAACCAGCAGCACCGATTATGTTGATGAAGAACGCATAGCCGAAGAGATACTTGCGGCAAAGAAATTATACGCACAGTATAAATGGCCGGTAATAGATGTTACGCGCAAATCGGTTGAAGAGACCTGTGCACAAATAATGCAAATGTACACCAAGTTCAAAGAAGAAAGGGAATCAGTTGAGTAAAGATAAAGATAAAAAAAAGAATTCCATACTTAAGGGCGGAAGGGCAACAGAAAGCGCTTACCTTAAAGATAAGAACAAGTTCAACAAATCTTCGCGCGCGTGGCTGGAACGCCAGATAAACGACCCTTATGTGAAGCAGTCGAAGGCTGATGGCTACAGAAGTCGCGCGGTTTACAAGCTGCAGGAAATTGATGAACACTTCAAAATATTCTCGCAGGGGCAAAAAATTGTTGATCTGGGCGCAGCTCCGGGTTCCTGGTG
Organism: uncultured Rickettsiales bacterium; assembly: GCA_964564045.1. GTDB lineage: Bacteria > Pseudomonadota > Alphaproteobacteria > Rickettsiales > UBA8987 > JAMHZE01. The sequence continues at coordinate 47,424 of CAZLZP010000002.1, read as the reverse complement.
CGAATATATTGTGCGCAAACTTAACGGCAAGGTTGATATTGTTGGCGTTGATCTACTTCCGGTAAAGCCTATTGAACACTGCGTTTTCTTCGAGGGTGATTTCACCGAGCAGGAAGTTGTGGATGAAATGCTGAAGGCCATCGGCGGCGATAAGGTGGATGTGGTGCTTTCTGATATGGCGCCCAACGCAACCGGACATTCTAAAACCGACCAACTACGCATAGCCTACATGCTGGAGCTTGCGCTTGATTTTGCGGTACAGAATTTAAAGCCGAACGGCAGTTTTGTTTGTAAGGTTCTGCGCGGCGGCGGCGAAAAAGCGATAATGGACCTGGTAAAAAAACATTTCGCCAAAATAAAACATTACAAACCCGCAGCCAGCAGGCAAGGCTCGAAAGAAATGTTCATGGTAGCTACCGGGTTTAGGGGTTAATTTTTTTTGATTTCCCCGCGAAGGCGGGGATCCAGTTGAAAGGCTTGTGCAAAATAAAGGACTGCTGTCCTTGATGCTTGAGTTATCAACTCATAAATGGATCCCGGATATTTTTTGCCTACTGCCAAAAAATTCCGGGAAGTCAACTACTTATACCCTAAATTTCCGCTACCACTATAGTAATTATTGTGTTACAATCACGCAAACTTGGGGTTAACTAATGGAACCAATTGTATTAAATTTTGATAGTGCGCATCCCGCTTCGGCATTTGCCGATATGGTGAATGAACTGATGGGCAAAAGAACTATAGATAAAGACCATCCTTCCGTTCTGCCAAAAGAGTTACAAGAATGGGTAAAGAAAAACAAATTAGAAGTAGGAACCGGTTACCAAGGCAGACCTGTTTATCATGGCAATTTCATTCTTGATGGCTCTAGTACAAAAGAAACTGAAGTAGTTATCCCCGATGCGAAGTATAGCGATTTTGATATTAGTCTAACTAAGAACGGCTATATTAAACTAACTTATCGCTCTGATCCCAATTCTTCATTTGCGATAAAGAATTTCGCTAGCATAAAGTTTGAAGATGATAGACTAACTCTGGCAAAAGATACCGAGGGCAAATGGATGCTAGATGGCAAAGTGCCTATCAAGGCTTCAGAAGAAATAATAAAATTGCCTGAGCAAGTCACAGTTGTGCAACCGATTTTGACAAATCCTCAAAGACAAAACTCCGGTAATAATAATACAAATCCTGAAAGCCAAGATCGAGGAAAGGAGGTAGATTCTATAGTATACTTAGAGTTAAAAAATATTTCAATTTTATCTGAAGTTAATCAAATTATAAGTAGGGCTTACTTTATTCCGCCAAACACCAAAGAGAATGATACAATTAACTTTTACTACCTTACGGATAAAGGCACATATTCTGTTATAAAAGCAGATACTCATGGTAAAAACCCAGTGTTTGATAGAGAAATCCAAATCGAAGAGTTCACAAGGATTCTTGAAGAAATACCTACTATGATGAATGAAGGACACGATATCAAACTAATTACGCATGATAGTGCTGGTAAAAACGCAATGAAATCTGGAATAGTTGCGTGGCGAGATCTAGGCATGAAATGTATTGAAAGTAGCGAATTACTGCACAGAGAAGTTAAGAAAACACCTGACCTTACAAATCCAGAAAAGCCTCACGACTTAACACCTACTGAACTAGATAACCTTAATAAAAATATAGATGAAATAATTGGGGCTGGGTTACATATTGGGGCTAAGGAAACTGGCAACACAACACCTAATGACTCAATACCAAGTCGAAGTTCAAGAAAGCGCTAGTTACCACCCATTTTATCCCAGAATTTTTTGATATCATCTAGGAAGCTTTTGCTTTCAGGGTTAGATTTTTCGTCAGATATATCTTCAAACTCCTGAATTATATCACGCTGACGTTTTGAAATATTCACCGGCACTTCCACCTTGGTGTGTATGTACATATCGCCTTCGGCAGAATCAGAGCCCATACGGGTCATTCCCTTGCCACGCAGGCGGAACTGGCTGCCCTGCTGCGTGCCAGCCGGAATTTTAATTTTAGATTTGCTGCCATCAATAGCGGGAATTGTAATTTCACCACCAAGAATTGCGGTAGACATTTTAATTGGCACTTCACAATGAAGATGCGCACCTTCACGCTTGAACAGTTCATGTTCACGCACCGAAACGAATATGTATAGGTCTCCTGCAATGCCGCCCCTTATGCCGGCTTCGCCTTCACCCGCCAAACGTATGCGCGTGCCATCTTCCACACCACGCGGAATTTTCACCGAAAGCGTTTTGCTTTTCAGCACCCTGCCCTGGCCGCTGCACGGCTTGCACGGATTTTTAATTATTTGGCCACTACCGCCACATGCCGAGCAACCACGCTCTATCATAAAGAAGCCCTGCTGTACGCGCATTCTGCCGGAACCCTGACATGTGGTGCATACATCTACCTTTTTAGAATCAGCGCTGCCGGAACCGTGGCATGTATCGCACGAAGAATGTGTTTGGATATTTATTTTTACGTTATCACCGCGATATGCCTCTTCCAAAGCTATTTCCAGATTATAGCGCACATCTGAGCCGCGATTATTCTGTGCCTTGCTTGCACGCGCGCCGCCACGTCCACCAAAGCTGCCAAAAAGATCTTCAAATATATCGGAAAAGCCCGAGGCAAAATCGAACCCGGCCGCACCCGCGCCGCCGCCAAAGCCCTGACCATTAACACCGGCCTCGCCGAACTGGTCGTACATTTGGCGCTTTTTAGGATCGCGCAGAACATCATACGCCGAGCTTAGCTCTTTGAATTTTTTCTCGGCCTCTTTATCGCCCGGGTTTTTATCTGGGTGGTATTTCATAGCAAGCTTGCGATAAGCTTTTTTCATCTCGTCTTCGCTTGCGCCTTTGCTTACGCCCAATAATGAGTAGTAGTCTGCCATTTCAAGTTAGTTTTTAGTTTTTAGCTGTTAGTTTATATAGTTGTATTTTAGAGGTTTTCAACTCTTCATTTCTCTTTCTTTCTCGCGGTTCCACTGGCGCTTTTTAATTGTATCTCTTTTGTCCCGCTCGTTCTTACCTTTGCCAAGCCCCAGCTTCACTTTGCAAAGGCCACGATGGTTGAAATATACTATTAAAGGCACAAGCGTATAGCCCTTCTGCTCAAGCTTGCCTATCAGCTTGTTTATCTCTTTCTTGTGCATCAGCAGCTTGCGAACTCTTTTAGGCTTATGATTACGCGCGCCTGCATTTTTATATTCCGATATGTTCAGATTAAGCAGGAACAGTTCCGGCGATTTTTTTGCGTTGTAGCGAATATCAGCATAAGAATCGGAAATATCGCAGCCGCGTACGCGCAGGCTTTTAACCTCGGTTCCAACCAATTCGATACCCACATCGAATTCTTCAACAATGAAATATTCGAAGTAGGCCTTTTTATTTCTGGCGATAACGCCATTTTCTAACTGTTCGGTTTCTTTTGCCATAAGCCTTTACTATCATTGGCAAGGGCAGTAGTCACTATTTTTGTAGATTATCCAGGTATTTCAGGAATTCAGAGTTAGGCGATAGAACCATTGTGGTATCAGCCGCTTTGATAGATGAACGATATACCTGCATGGTGCGGTAGAAGCTGTAGAAATCTGCATCACGGCCAAAGCTTTTCGCGAATATTGCAGATGCCTCACCATCACCCTCACCGCGAAGTATCTCACTGTTCTTGCGGGCTTCAGCCAGTAATACGGTTCGGTTCTTTTCAGCGGTTGAGGTTATTTTCTTAGCCTCTTCATCGCCCTGCGCGCGATATTCACGAGCTTCCTTTTCACGCTCGGCTATCATACGCTTGAATATAGAATTAATGTTCTCTTCCGGAAGATCAGAGCGAACGATGCGCAGATCAACAATTTTTACGCCAAACTCTCCCGCCTTGCCCGAAACGTTATTTTTAATATCAGACATTATAGAAGAACGTTTGTCAGAAAGAAGATCCTGGAACTGGATATTACCTATAGTGTTCTTAAGCGCCGCCATAAGTATGGAATCTACCTCGCGCGAAAGGCCGGAATAGGTACGTACCGTTTTATAGAATTTCAGAGGATCAGTAATACGGTATTTAACGAAGGCATCTATTATCACCTGCTTCTGGTTAACATCTGGCAGGGTTTTAGGCTGAAGATTAACATCTAGAATTCTTTTATCGAACTTGGTAACTTCCTGTAAAAAGAACGGCAGTTTGAAATACAGACCAGGCTCGGTTTTAGTTGCAACCGGTTCACCGAACTGAAGTACAATGGCCTGCTCCTGCTGCTCTACAACGTAGAAACTGCCTACAAAAAGCAGCACCACTAAACCAAGCACCGCGCCTATTATCTTCGCTTCTTTAGTTAATTTCATCATTGTTATTATTTTGTTGTACTGGTTGAGATTGCTGTTTTTTCTTTATCTCTGGCAAAGACATATATGGAACAACGCTATTGCTGCCTTCACCCATTATAACCTTATCGGTGCCGGCCATGATAGCCTGCATTGTTTCAAGGTAAATTCTTTTACGGGTAACATCTTTCGCCTTGGCGTATTCGTTGTAAACGCTGGCAAAACGGGCAGCTTCACCGCTTGCTATAGATATAACTTCCTGCTTGTATGCTTCCGCATCCTGCAGAATTTTCTGCGCTTCACCGCGAGCCTTAGGTATAATTTCATTCTCGTAGGAACGGGCACGATTAATAAGCGTTTCCTTATCCTGCTTCGCGGTTTCAACATCAAGGAAGGCTGGCATAACCAGTTCCGGGTTCTGCACATCGTTCAAGTTCACCGCATAAATTTCGATGCCAGATTCATAGGCGTTAAGAACATTCTGTATAATGTTCTGCACATCTTTCTCTATCCTTCCGCGCTGTGTTGTCATGGCATCAGCAAAATTAGTGCGGCCAATAACCTCACGCATCGCAGATTCTGAAACCGCCTTAATGGTTTCTTCCATGGTTTCAATAGGGTTTGCCACCTTGAACAGATAATTGAAGGAATCTTTGATGCGCCACTGAACAGTGAATGATACATCAGCAATGTTGGTATCGCCGGTTATCATTAAGCTTTCAGTAAGCTGCTTGGTTTCAGGTATTTTCACCATTTGGGTGCCAATAGGACTGCGGTTATATTCGCGCTGGCTTAACGAAGAGCGGTAGCCTATCTGAATGGAATTGATAACGGTTTTCTTAACAATATAAACATTTTCCAGAGGTGAAGGTAAATGGTAGCGCAAGCCTTCCGGCGCGGTGCGGTGAAATTTACCGAAGCGAAGAACAATACCTTCTTCCGAAGCATCTACCACGTAGAAGCCTGTTAAAGCCCAGCTCATTACGCCCAGCAGGAATATTACCAGAATAGTTTTCGCGTTAATGTTAATTTCACCACCAGGGTTATTCTGCTTGAAGAATTTTTCAAAGTTGAATGGGTTGTTATCTTGCCCGCCGCCGCCAGAGCCACCACCAGATGACCCTCCGCCTAAAGGATTGGAAGGTTTATTCGGCTTATTTTCTTTGCCGCCAAGATTCCCCCAAGGACCCTTATTGTTTTCGCCGAATGCCACTAACTTTTGCCTGTTATTTTTTATCTATCACTATATATTATCTGCAACCAATCTTTTCAAGGGGTAAATGACTAATTTAACCAAAGAACTAGATTTAGAGCATTTAAGCAAAATCAAATCGCCACATAACGATAATAATGTGGTGCAAAGCGGCGTTGTTTCATCGGTTATCATCAAGAACAACGATGTTGGGTTTGTTATCAATGTTGGCGAAAAAGCCTCTAAAGACAGAATGGAAAATTTACGCAAGCAATGCGAACAGGCAGTTTATAACATTAAAGGCGTAGAAAAAGTTACCGCCGTACTTACCGGAGAATTCAACGAAGGCACAAAAAAAGTTGTTGTAGATAACACACGAAAGAAGGAAGCAGCAGTTCCGCCACCAACACCTAAGGTAGTGGAAGGTATAAAAAAGATAATTGCAGTGGCCAGCGGTAAAGGTGGTGTTGGCAAAAGCACAATAGCCACGCATTTAGCTTTAGCACTGGCACAAAGCGGCAAAAAAGTTGGGCTGGTTGATGCTGATATTCTCGGGCCCAGCATTGCGAAGATGATGAATGTTAACGGCGTGCCCGAAGTTGTGGAGAACAAAATGGTTCCGGCAGAACGCCACGGCGTAAAAATTATGAGCATGGGGCTGATGATGGGCGAGAATGCACCGGTTGTTTGGCGCGGCCCGATGGTAACCAAGGCACTGCATCAGTTGATGCTGGCGGCAGATTGGGGCGAGCTTGATGTACTGGTGATGGATCTGCCACCCGGCACAGGCGATATTCAGCTTAGTATTGCACAGAATTATAAGATAGATGGCGTAGTGCTGGTTTCCACCCCGCAGGAAGTTGCGCTGATAGATGTTAAAAAAGCGGCGAGCATGTTCAACAAGGTGAATATTCCAATAATTGGTTTACTGGAAAATATGAGCTACTTTGAAGATAGCACAGGTGCAAAAATTGAACTTTTCGGCAGCGGAAATGTTGAGAAATTCTGCAACGATTCCGGCATAAAATTTTTAGGTAAAGTGCCGGTAATGCCCGAGGTTTCCAATGCCTGCGATGCCGGAGTTGAAGCAAAAAATAATAGATTAGTTGATATTATTTCTAGAATTAATATCTAAATTATTCCACGCTCGCTATCGCAGCGATGTTCAGCATTTCAGAAACGGTGCAGTTGTTTGGCACTATTTGCGCTGGTTTTGCAAAGCCGCATAGAATTGGCCCGATAAGTATTCCGCCGCCATGCTCACGCAGAATTTTGCCTGAAATATTCGCTGATTCCAGCGATGGCATGATAAGTACGTTCGCCGGGCCCGAAAGTTTAATGTTCGGGTGAAGTTTTTGCAGATCGGTGTTAAGTGCAACATCTGGCATCATATCGCCATCAACTTCATACTTAACTTTTTTATCACGAAGGATTTTTATCGCACCAGCAATATTTTTTGTGCTTTTATATTCCGGCACACCAAAGTTAGAGAACGCAACCAAGGCCACGCGAGGCGTTTGGCCAAGCTTTTCGGCCACGTGTGCTGTTTCCTCAGTTATTTTTGCAAGCTGCTCTGCGTTCGGTTCAATGTGAACGGCGGTATCAGAAAGGAAAATTGTTTTGTTATTTTTGCCAAGCGCAACCGTAACACCAAATATGCGTTCACCTTTTTTAGGGCCAACGCCTTTCATCAGCGATTTAAGCGCAGAACTGTAAGAAGATGTAAGGCCGGTAATAAGTATATCGCCCTCGCCCTTCATTAGTAGTTCAGATGCAAATGCAGTTCTATCACCCGCAGCAGCTTTGATTATTTTTATGCCTTCAACAGCTTCGGCATGGAAACCTGCGATGTGTTTTTTAACCGTAGCTTCATCACCCACAAGTACCGCATTACCATATCCGCTTTCTTTCCACTGAATTGCGGCACGCACCGCTTTTTCCTGCTCGCCTTCTGCAAAGATAACGGTTTTAGGTTGGTTACGAAGTTTTTTGCTTATAAGCGAAAGTACGTTAGCAGTAGGGTTAAGCCTTGCTGCAAGCTGGGTTTTGTAAGCATCCCAATCTTTTATTGGTGTGCGTGCAACGCCGGAATCTATCGCCGCCTTTGCAACCGCCACCGGAATTGTAGATATAAGGCGTGGGTCGAACGGAGAAGGAATTATATATTCCGGCCCGAATTCAATTTTATCTTTTTTATACGCGGCTAGCACTTCATGCGGAACAGATTCACGCGCAAGTTCAGCCAGCGCATATGCCGCAGCTATCTTCATTTCTTCATTGATGGTTTTTGCGTGAACATCTAAAGCGCCACGGAAAATATAAGGGAAGCCAAGCACGTTGTTAACCTGGTTAGGGTAATCAGAACGGCCAGTTGCAACTATTGCATCACTGCGTATAGCCTTCGCCTCAGCCGGAGTGATTTCCGGGTCAGGGTTGGCCATTGCGAATATTATAGGGTTCTTCGCCATTAGTTTTATCATTTCAGGCTTAACTGCGCCTTTACCAGAAAGGCCGTAGAATGCATCAGCCCCGTTAAGCGCATCTTCAAGCGTACGGTCAGTTGTTTCAATGGCCATTTCCGCTTTCGATTCATTCATGCCTTCCGTACGACCCTTGTATATTACGCCGGTTCTATCAACCAGCAGTGCATTTTTAACGCCAAGGCTTTTAACCAGCTTTAAGCAGGCGATACCAGCAGAGCCAGCGCCAAGCACAACAAGTTTAAGGTCTTTCAACTCACGGTTTGTAAGTTTGCACGCATTGATAAGCGCAGCAGCTGTAACTATTGCTGTACCGTGCTGATCATCGTGGAATACGGGAATATCCATTAGCTCTTTCAGCTTCTTTTCAATGTAGAAACATTCCGGAGCTTTAATATCTTCCAGATTTATACCACCCCATGTTGGCCCTAAATAACGAACAGCGTTAATGAACTGCTCAGGGTCACGAGTGTCAACTTCAATATCTACAGAATCTATATCGGCAAAGCGTTTGAACAGAACAGATTTACCTTCCATCACCGGCTTTGCAGCAAGCGCGCCCAAATCACCCAGGCCAAGAATTGCCGTACCATTGGTAATTACCGCAACAAAATTGCCTTTGGCAGTGTATTTATATGCATTGTTCGGGTCATCAGCTATTTCGTAGCATGGTGCTGCAACACCTGGAGAATAAGCCAAAGCCAGATCGCGCTGGGTAAGAAGCGCCTTGGTTGGAGTAATGGAAACTTTGCCCGGCAGGCCTTGTTCGTGGAACCTTAACGCTTCGGGGTTTGAATATCTTTGCTCTTTCTTGTCTGTCATCTATACGGGCTTTAAATATTAATAGAGACTGACAAAATACGGATTATTGAAAATTTATCAAGGGGTTTGAGGTAGGCGGCAGGATAAAGCTATTTTATGCCTTTACCGGTTTCCTGCACTTGCTCTATCAGTTGCCTTTCGATAGAGCTCAGACCACCAAGTTTAGATACGTCAGTTCTCTCGATATTATGAGAAACATTCGCATCAGTCATGCCTTTTGCGACTTCTATGGCACGAAGCATCTCAGCATCTTTTTGCATAATTTCAACACGCTCATGGTGATCAAGTTTAGTATCTTCGGAATCTTTAAATATGGTACGATGCTGAAAATCTGACTCTACAGAATCATGTCTTGCCTGAAGCTCATCCGAAGTTGTTGCGATTCTTTGCGGATACACATCTTCAAATTTTTTACCATCCGGTATAGCAACGAACTCATGAGGCTCTCCTTTCTTACCAAAATCATAACCACCACGTTCCGGAATGCCTTTTGTTTTTGTATATAAATTTTCGTGATCTACTGCATTAACCTCGTGTACATTACCGCCATGACCTAGTTCATGAGGGATAACATGTTCCGGTGTAAGCGGAATATAATTATTTGTTTCTCTGCTGTAAACATACGCTGTCTTAAGTTGCTGCTCATCGATATTAACCACATCACTTTTGCCTTGAGATATTTCTATCATATCACCTGCACCATAATCTCTTCTGGCATCTTCAGCATTAAGCATTCTGCTGCCTATACCATCAATGAACGAAACCTTAGTAGGCTCATTGCCTTGTTGTATCTGGCGATCTTCAACTGATCTTAATATCTCCTGCCCTTCAGGTTTTCTACCCATATCATTTAGAACAGCAGTTATTTCCGGAGGAGCATCACTATATTTAACAGTACTTTCATCTAGTTTAATAATCTTATGCGGGTCTATTGGCTGGCGTTCTGCCATTGGAATTGCTTGCGGCTTATACGGAGCCATTGTGTTTTCCGCCTGCCTTGGTATAGCATCTACTTCTGGATTTGACTTTGGTTCAACTGGAGCAGCAATTGGCTCTGCTTTAGGAACCCCTTTGCCTACAGGATCTGCGCTTGTTTCTAATTCTCTATGTTCATCAAGCTTTTTACCAACCCAATCGGCGCCCTTTTTTATACCCTGGCCGATATTGTGAAAAAACTTACCAACTTTGCTTTCTGGTTCCATAGAATGCCTGCTTTGATTATACCACAAAAGTGTTAACAAATGGTTAACACCAGATGGATATTTTATCTATTTGATATTTATGGATTATTTCAAGCCAAAATAGGCAAAAATGGCAGCATAAACGGCCCACATGGAAGGGCGGAAGAAAAGGCCGCGTATTGTGTATACAATACAGATAGTGAAGAATTTGTTCTGGCGTATCCAGTTACCCCATTTTTCAGGCAGCTTATCTATAAGCCAGTTGGCTGCGCGCTTTACAAAAGCCGGGGTGTTGTTGACAATAAATCTTTCAACCGCATTGGGCTTTTTCCCAGAAGTTATTTGCTCAGTATTTGTATTGGTTTCAGTCATAATTTTTTAAGTATATATACATCCTATTTTTTAGAATCTCTAGCACCAAAAATTGTTGAGCCGATTCTAACTATGGTTGCACCTTCTTCTATGGCAATTTTGTAATCACCACTCATTCCCATTGAAAGTTCTTTTATATCAAAATTACTATAATGTATTACTTTAAGTTCATTAAATATCTGTTTGAGTTGCTTATAGTTTTTTCTAATTTCATTTTCATCATCTGTGTTCTCGGCAATGGTCATAAGACCCTTAACTTTTATCCTGTCTTTGGTAGAAATATACTTTGCCAGATCAAAAATATTCTCGGGAGATATTCCCGATTTAGTTGTTTCGCCAGATGTATTAATTTGAATCAGTGTATCTAAAGTTTTGTTCTCGAACTCGAGCCTTTTTTGGAGAGCATCGGCAAGCGATTCCCTATCTAAAGAATGAAGTAATGAACAGAACCTGGTTATGTGTTTTACTTTGTTGGTTTGAACAGGACCTATTACATGCCATTTGATATCGGTTTCTTTCAGCAGCTCACTTTTACCTTCCGCCTCCTGAATATAATTCTCACCGAAATCTGTTACTCCACATTCATATGCCTGTTTTATCATTTCAACAGGCTTTGTTTTAGAAACAGCAACCAGTTTCACCTCGGATGGATCACGCCCACAATTTTTACAAATAGCGGCAATGTCGTTTTTAAGGCTTTCAAGATTTAATTTAATATCCATGTAAAATATATTTATCGACAGTTTCGCGTAAGTTATCTATAAGACTTTCCGTATGCAAGAAATAACTAAAAATAATCATTTAAGTAGCACTTCTGAGCTTTTTGAGAACCTTGCCAATAACCATGCAAGAGACAAAATTTCTATCGGCGAGATAAAAAGCGCCATGCACGAGCGTGGCTTTGGTGTTCTTTTTATTATATTCTCACTACCGCTTCTAATACCAATTCCTGTGCCTACCGGGCTTGGCACCGCAATGTCGCTGCCAATATTCTTCTTTGCTTACCAGCTTACGGTTAACGTTGATAGCCCATGGCTTCCTAAATGGATACTTAGAAAAGAACTTAGCATTAGTATGTTTAGAAAGGTTGTCTCAAAGGCCCTGCCGATACTAAGGTTTGTTGAAAAACTTCTGAAAGAAAGGCTTCCCGGCATTTCTAACAGCAGAAGGTACGAGATATTCACCGGCATATTCATTCTACTGCTGAATATACCTATAATGCTTCCCTTCCCTCTTTCAAACACACTTCCGGCCGCAGCTATAATTGTTATCGCCTTCGGAATGATAGAAAAAGACGGGCTTATGATGCTGCTAGGAAAACTACTTGGCCTGTTTTCGTGGTTAGTATGCATATTAATAGGCATTGCAATATTCTACGGCGCGAACGAGGCCACAAAATATGTACCTGAGAGTTTTAGAGATGATTTCAAAAAACTTAAACAGGATATTGAACCTCAGATACAGGAATATAAACAGTATATAGATAACGACGAAAATTACGAATATTACAAATCAAGTATCGTCAAAAAGAATGAGCCTCCATCGAAAGCACAGTAAGAATGTAGCGGCAGGTATCTTCTGGACCCTGCTTTCATGCCTTTCTTCAGGTATAATGGTAAATATGGTGAAAGAGGTTTCGGTTGAACTTGGAACCGCACAGATAATCTTCCTGAGAAATGTTTTTGCCTTCCTTATCTTTCTGCCGATTGTTTTCTACATCGGCTTTGCAAAATTCAGAACCAATAGAATAAAACTCCATTTTCTGCGCTCTACCACCGGCCTGCTTTCCATGATGATCTTCTTCCACTCACTTTCGGTAATGAATGTTTCGGTGGTTACGGCCATATCGTTCACCGCACCTTTGTTCACCGCAATACTGGCGGTTTACTTCTTCAGAGATAAAATGAACGTTCATCAGATATTCGCTTTGTTCGTTGGATTCATTGGGGTTCTAATAGTTATGCAGCCAGGCACTGATGCGTTCAGCGTGCATATGCTGCCAATGCTTGTATGCACTTTTTTCTGGGCCCTTTCCGGTATCATCATCAAAAAACTTTCAGAGACCGAAGCCCCTATTCAAACTACTTTTTATATGACATTCATAATGATAATACTTACCGCCCCACTGGCTTTCATGAACTGGAACCAGCCCAGCCTGGAAGCATATGGATGGGTTTTTGGTATTGCAGCAATATCCAATGTTCTGCAATATTCACTGGCAAAATCACTTTCCTACGCCGATTTCTCGGTATTACTTCCGTTCGATTTCACCAGACTGGTTTTCAGCGCCGGCATTGCTTACATTGCCTTTGGTGAGAAAATGGATGTTAATGCCGTTCTTGGCTCGGTAGTTATTCTATCCTCAGGCTTCTACGCGGTGCTAAACGAAAGAAGAAAGATCCGCAAACTTACCGAACTTACACAGGCAAATAAGCCTATGTAGAGTTGACTTAGTGCTATATACTACTTATATAAAGCCTATGTACATACAAACTGAAAAAACGCCGAACCCAAACACCATGAAATTCATGCCTGGTGAAACCGTACTTGAGTCTGGCACCGCCAGCTTCAAAAGCAAAGATGATACCAGAGGTGTTTCGGAACTTGCAGCCGTGCTTTTTGAAATTCCTGATGTTGAACAGATATTCTTCGGCAGCGATTTCATTACCGTAACAAAAAAAGAAGCTTCCGACTGGGCCATGCTGAAAGCGCATGTACTAACAACAGTTATGGAACATTACATTAGCGGCAGGCCGGTAATGAGCGCTGATAAAAAGAATATTAATAAGGCTGATACAGCTAACGTTGAAGATTCTGAGATTGTAAAACAAATAAAAGAACTGATAGATACACGCGTACGCCCTGCCGTTGCCGAAGATGGTGGCGATATTGTATTCCAGGATTTTAAAGATGGTGTTGTGTACCTTGAAATGCACGGCGCATGCAGCGGCTGCCCTAGTTCTACCGCTACACTTAAAGGCGGCATAGAAAATATGCTTAAGCACTATATTCCCGAAGTAATAGGCGTTGAAGCTGTTAATGGTATGGGCGCTGATGAGTTCGATCTATAAATCTGGCGCCAAAATAAATCTATTCCTGCATATTCTTGGCAAACGCCCTGATGGATACCACGATCTTGAAAGCCTTTTTTATTTTCCTGAAGTTTATGACGAGATAGAAATTACTGAGGGAACAGGTGATAGGTTACAGGTTACAGGAAGGTTTGGATCTGATTTACAGGAAAATTTGAATCAGAATATAATTCTTAAAACTTACTCGCTGCTGAAGATTTTATACTCAACAAAACTTCCTGACCTGAATTTTAAACTAACAAAGAACCTGCCCGTTGCCTCTGGAATTGGCGGAGGTTCAGCCAATGCGGCCACAGTATTAAAAGCCCTGAACGAGAATTATAAATTGGGTTTAAGTGCATCGCAGCTATATAAAATTGGCGCCAGGTTAGGCGCTGATGTGCCGGCATGCATAATGGATAGAACATGTTTTGCGCAGGGCATAGGTGATGTTCTTGCAGATGTTGGTGAGTTCCCGAAATTGAATATTCTTTTGGTGAACCCTCTTGTACCGGTTTCCACCGCCGAGATATTTAAAATGGGTTTTGGCGTTTACACCGCGCCACTAAAAAAGAACTTAAGCTTTAAAACCACTCAGAATTTGCTCGACCTTCTGGAAGGAACGCGGAACGACCTTGAAAATAACGCCAAAAAAATATGTCCGGAAATAAACGATGTTTTGAATTCTATTAAGGCGCAAAGTGGCTGCCTGCTAAGCAGAATGAGCGGCAGCGGCGCAACCTGCTTCGGCATTTTCGAAACTAAGGACAAGGCTTTAATAGCTAAAGATACGATATTGAGTAAAAATCCAGGATGGTGGACAGAGGTGGGTTAATTCTTCTCTTTTTCTTTCTTGGGCTCTTCTTTAACTTTCTCCTCTATTTTTGTACCCAGAAGTGCGGCTTTCTTGCGCTCTTCCTCAAGCTGAAGTTTTTTCTCGTACTGCTTGGCAATGGCCTTAGCCTGCGGTGTACCTATTTCTCTAAGACTTCTATGGGCAAGCTCGCGCGTCCATTCATTTTCGTTATTCAAATAATCTGATATCATTGGCACTGCCGGGTCTGATGCCTTACCTATTTTACCAAGCGCCGCCACCGCAGTTTTTCTGATATCGGCATTATCATGATCGAGATATTTCATCAGTACCGGCACCGCACGGGCTGCGCGCGGGCCAATTCTGCCGAATGTATATAGCACCGCAGAAATTATTTTTTCGTTATCATCATTCTTCTTAAGATGGTTTATAAGCGGGCTGATACCTGCCTCGCCCTTATCTGTAAAATAATTTACAGCATATTCCGATGATTGATAGTTGGAATTTGAAAGATAATACAGAAGCTGGCTTTGCTTCATTTCATCAAGTTCTTTCTCCGAGAAATTACCTACCTGTTTCTCTTTCTTTTTTTCGTGGCCACCTTCACCGCCACCACCATGACCACCAGCAAACGAAGCGGTAGAAAAAGAAAATAGAAGAATCAGTACGGCTAAAAACCTAGCCAACCTTTTCATCAATGAGTTTAATGGTGTTTTCAATGCCATATAGCTTTATGAATGAACCCATACGCGGGCCTTGTTCACTACCTAATAATACCATATAAATAAGCTTAAACCAATCTTTCAGATTTTCCTTATAAATGCTTTGCATTCCAATATCGTAGATGCCCTTCTGTATCTCTTCACTGGTCAGTTCTGCAGATGCTTGCTTCAGCCTTTCTTTAAGCTGCAGTAGCAGTGCCTTCTCAGCTTCGTTCGGTATATGATATTTTTTGTTAGGCTTAACAAAATCGTTGTAGTAATTAACAGTTAGCGCCGCAAGTTTATCGAGATAAGGATTAGTTTGCGGTGAAAGACCTTCGGTATATTGCGCGATGAATGACCAAAGCATATCTTTATGCTCAGGGTTAGAGACCGAGGAAAGATTTAAAAGCAGAGAGAACGAGATAGGAATTTTTTCTGCCAGTTCTTTGCCCTGATTTATATGCCATGAAGGGTTATCAATTTTTTGCTCATCAGTTTGCTTGGTAAGGCTTTCGCAATGTTTTAAGTAATCATCAACATGCTGTGGTATAACATCAAAATGTAATTTTTTGGCCCGCTGAGGATTGTTGAACATATAAAGTGCCAAACTTTCTTCAGTGCCATATTTCAGCCATTCATCAATAGAGATACCATTACCTTTAGATTTTGAAATTTTTTCACCTTTCTCATCAAGGAATAACTCGTAGTTGAACTGCTGAGGAACCTTACCATCCAGCGCCTTGCAGATATCGGAATATATTTTTCCGTTAACAAGGTGATCTTTGCCGTACATCTCAAAATCTACGCCAAGAGCGGCCCAGCGCATGCCAAAATCTGGCTTCCACTGCATTTTGCAGTTACCGCCTGTAACCGGGATCTCTTTTTCTTTACCATCTTCATCAGTGAATATTATTGTGCCGTTCGCAGCGTTTGGTTTTGTATTTACATAAAGAACATTACCAGTTGTAGGCGATATCGGCAGGAACGGAGAATATGTTTGCTGCCTTTCATCACCCAGTGTTGGTAGCATTATTTTCATGATAGAATCGTACCGTTTAAGCGCCAGCGTAAGTTTTTCATCGAACGCACCGCTCTTGTATAGGTCTGTCGCCGATTTGAATTCGTAATCGAAATTGAATCTATCAAGGAACGCACACAAACGAGAATTCATATGCTTGCCATAACTTTCGTGTGTACCGAAAGGGTCTGGTATGGCGGTTAGAGGTTTATTTAAATATTTCGCCAGCATTTCCTGCTGTGGCAGATTATCTGGAATTTTGCGCATACCATCCATATCATCAGAAACGCAGAACATTTTTGTTGGTATATCAGATATCTGCTCGAACGCACGACGCACCATTGTGGTACGGAACACCTCACCGAACGTGCCTATATGGGGCAAGCCAGATGGCCCATAGCCGGTTTCAAATAGTACATAGCCTTTCGCGGGCGGCGCTTTTTCAAAACGCTCTTTCAGTTTCCAGGCCTGTTGCCAAACCCAAAGGTTCGATTTTTTTGATGTTTCAGTTATGTTCATGCCAGAATTAGATAGACTAATGCCTAAATTTCTCAAGGAAAATTCGCAGGTTGGCAGCTAAATATTTATTATATTCGGAAAGCAGTAGATCACGTGTTGGCGGGTAACTCCACCATCTATCGATACGGATATTAATAGGTATAACACTGTGGGGAATTATTTTTACATCAGGAAGTTCATCACTTATTTCCAGAACAGCACGCTTCATATGGTAATTGGAAGTTACAAGCCTGATTGACTTTATATTGTTCCTTTTTGCCCATGCAGCTATCTCTTCTGCGTTCTGGATGGTATCTATAGCGCTGTAGCCAAGTTCTATCCTGCTGGCCAAAGCTGGTTGCCGTGAAGAACTGTACCCATGAAGAACCAGCAGTTCATTAAGCTTAACTTCTTTGTTAACCCCGGAAACGAAAAGCTTATCGGCATAACCAAGGTTCAAAAGGAATATTGCGTGCTTAATGCGCTCACTGCCACCGGTAAGCACCACAATGGCGTCAGTTTTAGTGCTGATATCAGGGGTTTCAGAGAATATCTCGTTACGGGTTTGGTTGATGTTCTTAACATATAACAGAAAACCGCTACTCCACGAAAAGGCTGAAATTATTATTATTGCAAATACCAGAAGAGCTACCGGATTAGTAAATGTCCAGAACAGGAACTGAAAAATAACCTTAAAGAAGGCCTTCACCAGCTCTGATAATATTATTGTACTTTTAATTAATGATTTCATTTGCTCCAAGTTTATATATAAAATATATTCATGCGATACTAATTTTAATTTTTTGAACTAACGAATGCTTATTTCTTGTCCTAATTGTAAAACTACATTCGCCATACCGGCAAAGGCCGTTGGTGCTACCGGCAAAAAGGTTAAGTGTTCAAAATGCGCAACTATATGGATGCAACCCCCATTGCAGATAGATAAGGCCCAGCTTGATAACCTGCTTAAAGTTGAATTCAAGGAAAGTAATAATTTACCCGCAAAAATAAAACCTAAAATAAAGTTTGCCTACGCAGCCTGCCTAGCTGTACTTTTACTTGCCTCAGGGCTTACCGAGATACTAAAAACCCCAGAGAAATTTCCTAACATTTCACAAAAATTCGGACTTGATGACTACAACGGCCTAAGGTTCCATAAGTTCAAGGTGGAAAGTGACTTGGTTGATAACAAGCTGGATTTTTACCTTAAAGGTTCCATAGTAAACACCACAGATAGAAGAATAAAGCTTCCCGCAATGAAGATTAAGGTTTTAAGCCAGGGCGGCAGAATAATGGCCAATAACCAGCTTAAAATAACACAGGAATATATAGAGCCCTTCGAGAAAATTGATATTAGCCCTGAGATCACCAAAGTTTCGGGAAATGCCGATAAAATAGAGCTTACCTTCGAGAACTGGGCTGAAAATAGCTTCAGATAGGCTGAGGGCGTTCCTGAACGACCATTACCTAAAAACCCTTGACTCATCAAGCGTTTAACATTAAAGATGCACCCCTAACAACCCACTGATATGAAAATTATTTTTAAAACATTATTGATCACTATCCTTATTCTTGTTGTGGCGCTTCTTGCAGCTCCTGTTTTTGTGCGCCAGGAACAAGTTAAGAACTTCGTTGAGAACAGGATAGCCCTACCAGACGGCAGAAAATTAAAACTTGTAGGAAATATAGATTTCGGCTTTTTTCCTAAAGCCTATGTAAATGTTCCTGAAGCGAACATTCTGTACAAAGATGGCGCTAAAAAAACCTTCAAAGATTTCCACTTTGGCTTCAACCCGGCCGATCTTATGGGCAAAGGCGTTGGCTTTGAAACTGCCTTCTTCTTCGGTGATAACCAGTATGAAGGGCATATATACATAAAAGAATACGAGAACTTCTACAAGAATGGTACCTCGCCAATAAAACTGGATATTGAAAAGCCGCTAAAAATAAAAGCCAATGGCGACTTCAGCCACACTGATAATAAATACGCTTTAAGTAACTTTAAAATTACTCATAAACAAACAACCGCAAAAGGTAATCTTGTTATAAACGGAACAGGTAACGCGCAAAGCATATCTTTGCAGACAGTTATACAGTCGGAAGATATTGAGAACATACGAAGGATAATAGAGTTCGGAAAAGTTAATAATGACGAGTTCAACCTGCTTTCAGGACAAGGTACAGTTACATTGGGCATCACCGCCAAAGGCAATAATGCGGAACAGCTGAAATCTTCTCTTAATGGCGAAGGCACAGTTAAAATTCAGGAAGCAGCAATATACGGCCTTGATCTGAACGAGATAATCGGCGCTCCGCAGGAAGTAAAATTAACTGATAATGAAGATAAGAAAATTGATATCAAAGATGCTGACAGCAAGTTCAATATAGTTAACGGCGCGATAAGGGTTGAAGAACTTAACGCAACAAATCAGTTCGCTAATATCACCGGCCAGGGAATTGTAGATATCACTAAAAGCGCTCTTAAATTATCTGTTGATGTTGATGCTGATGTGGCTTCAGCCCGGGTTAAGATACCTTTGATAATATATGGCACGTTCGATGATATAAAATTTGCCCCAAGATTCGGTGATGCAATGATCAATAATTTAGAAACTATTATTGACCAGACAAAAAAAATAAAACTGGAAAATATAAAGATAGATTTCAACAAAGGTGATGTTGGTGGCGCAGTTCAACAGCTGAGAGATATTGGCAAAGGCCTGGGAGTTGATCTTGACAAACTTACCAATGGTGCCACTAAAGACTTAGGCGCCCCTGCAACAGAAACCGCACCGGCTAATGTTCCTGCAAGCCCGGCAGCACCGGCACAGCCTGCCGCTCCTGCTGCACCTGCTTCTCTGCAACAAGTACCGGCTTCAATGCAGAATAATTCGCAGCCACAACAGTAGGCCAACTCATGAAGTACGTTAGCACAAGAGGACAAGCAAAACCGTTAAGCTTCGTAGAAGTTCTAACTTCGGGCCTGGCAAGTGATGGCGGCCT
>CAZLZP010000002.1:20582-27916 GCA_964564045.1 uncultured Rickettsiales bacterium | reverse complement strand
AGATTAAAAGCTGGAAAAATTTAAACTATAATGAACTAGCCTTCAAAGTTATATCTCCGTATGTAGATGGCGAAATTCCTGAAAAAGAATTGAAAGAACTTATCGCTAAAAGTTATAGATCTTTCCGAGTTCCGAATGTTACTGAGATAAAAGAACTGGAAAAGAATTTATATGTTCTGGAATTATTTCATGGGCCTACCATTGCTTTCAAAGATGTTGCACTGCAGCTGCTGGGAAATTTGCAAGATTATGTACTAACTAAAAAGAATGAAGATATAGTTATAATTGGCGCAACCAGTGGCGATACAGGCTCTGCAGCAATAGAAGGCGTAAAAAACTGCAAGCACGTAAAACTTTTCATGATGCACCCTTATGGCAGAGTAAGCGATATTCAGCGCCTGCAGATGACCACTGTTATATCTGATAATATCTTCAACATCGCTGTTGAGGGAAATTTTGATGACTGCCAGGATATGGTGAAAGAAATGTTCAAAAATCCTGAGTTCATCAAAGGTAAAAAGCTTTCCGCGGTAAATTCTATAAACTGGGCACGAATAATTGCACAGATAGTATATTATTTCCAGGTGGTATTGCAGCTTACCGGCGCTGAAGAATCAGTTTCTTTTGCTGTTCCAAGTGGAAATTTAGGTGATGTATTTGCCGGCTACATGGCGAAAAAAATGGGCCTTCCTATCGACCAGCTAATAGTTTCAACAAATGAAAATGATATTTTGCATCGCTTTTTTAACGGCAATGATTACAGCAAACAGGGCGTAAAGCAAACCGTAGCGCCCAGCATGGATATTCAGGTTTCGAGTAACTTTGAAAGATTGCTTTTTGTTGAATACGGACTTGATGGCAAAAAAATAAATGAAATGATGGATAACTTCAGGAACACAGGAAATCTGGAAGTTTCGCCACAAGTGTTTAATTCTGTAAAAGCAACCTTCAAAAGCATGGCCTCTAACGATGCAGAGATAAAGGCCGAAACGAAAAGAGTTTACCAAAAATATAATTATATTGTTTGCCCGCATACCGCCACCGGCACACGTGCCGCAGAAAGCTTAAGGAACAAAAATGGAAAAATGGTTGTTCTTGCAACAGCCAGCCCGGCAAAATTTCCTGATGTGGTAATGGAATCTATCGGCGTAAAACCAGCTCTACCAGCACACCTCAGCGATTTAATGACCAGAAAAGAGCAATATCATAAGCTGCCGAATGATATTGACCAAATCAAGAATTACATCTATCAAGAATCTAACAGATAATAAGCTAAAAGCTTAAGGTTAGATGGCACTTAAAAACAAAATCGTTTTATTCTCGACTGCACTGGTTCTTTCTTCAACCAGCGCATTTGCTTTTGACGATGGCAGCAACTTCAGCTTTGATAACAGGCTGGTTGATGCGGTTGAACAAAACAATGTGGAAATTGTTGATGCGATCCTTTCAACAGGTGAAGACCCTAATATTACAGGTAAGTTCGATACCTCGGCGCTACACCGCGCAGCTTTTCATGGTAATTACGAAATACTGAAAATGCTTATTGATGCCGGCGCTGATGTAAATATGGCCGATTATGGTGGGGCATCACCTTTACATATTGCCGCCCGCACAGGCAACAAAGATGTTGCAGAAGAACTGCTTAAAGATGGCGCCGATATAAATTCGGTTGATGGTCAGGGCTATACTCCCCTGCACAGGTCTATAACAAATAATCAGGTTCCCGTTACTTATGCCCTTATTGAAAAGGGTGCGGAAGTTAACACAATGAACAATGAAGGCGACACTCCGCTTATTGACGCGGTAAGAATATCTAACCCTGATCTGGTAAAACAGCTTATTGTAAAAGGCGCCGACAAAACCATTAAGAACAACAAGGGCCTTGATGCCATAGATTACGCCATGAAGGTTGGTAACAAGAATATTGATACCATGCTTTCAAGATCTGTGCAGGAACTTATGAGAGGCAATTCTATCTCCAGCGAAACAGTTATCGCTTCGAACAATTCCAAACCAGCATATTTGAATACGGCATCTTCAGTCCCGGAATATATGAAGAAAGAAACCGAAATGCAGACCGCATTCGCTGATGCTTCTCCATTTGTTTCTCAGGGTACAGGTGATGAATATGTTCAGTCTATGAAGGTTCCTGTGGCTGATGTACAGGAAGAAATTATCGATGTTCCACCAGTGGCACTTCAAGAAACCACACCGGAAAAACAGATCGAGAACAGATACCAGTTCGCCGAGATAGAGCAGCAGAAATATCAGTCAGCTCCGGTTATGGAAGCCGAAGAAGCTGATCTGCAGAAAGCTCCTAGAATGCCTGATGATGGCAGGTTGCCAAAATCTTTAAGGGCCGATTTCCTGAAAGCACAGCAGCAACAGCAAATTGCTGAAGCTACGCAAGCCGCTAAAAATCAGATGAAGGAAATAGAACTTCCTAAAGAAGTTTCAGATATTGAATATAGCTCTTCCACAATTCAGTTGCCGCAGGAAACAGAGGCGGAAGGCTCTCGCGAGGCAGAACCTTTAATGGCAACCAGCTTTGAAGAACTACCTGAACCAGTTGAAGAAAAAGCTGCAGAAGTTTCTGCACCAGCATATATTGCCCAAGAAGACCAAAAAGAAAATTTACCTGAACTAATTCAGGTTGCACAAAATCATGCGGTTTTCCCTGCTGTGGAACCAGCATCTGATGTTCCAGCTTCTTTACTACAGGCTAAAAGAATAGAAGTTCAGACCGCACCAACACAGCCAAATATTCCTGCCGGTAACATGGTTACAACTCCGGTTGATTCAATGCAGGTTATCAGCTCTTCCAGTACCAATGCCGAAGGCTTTGCTGCAACCCCAGCTATAGTTCAGGCCCCTGCCCCTGTTATTCAGGCACCGGCTTCTAACCCGGTTGCTCAGCCTGTTGTTGCAGAACCTAAAGCAGAACAGATATTCTATGATGCAAATTATGCAAAAGAAGTTGATGCTTTAATGCAAAGCTATATTGCCGAACCTTCAAATTTTGATACTGGTTATGTTTCGGAAGTTGATGCGCTGATGAACCAAGCTATCACCGGAATAGAAGTGCCTCAGCAAATTGCGCCACAATATCAACCACCTTCATTCCCGGCTTCTTTAGCGATGAAACAGGCTGTTAAAGATTTAAACCTGAGTAAAGATGCAAACACCTATGTTCAACAGAACATGCAAACCACAGATTATACTTCTGAACCAATTTATTCGGCAACCAAAGAAACTATTACCAGAAATTTAATGCCGAAAGTACCAACTGCGGATGTAGAAGAAACAGTTATATACCAGGCAGAAACAGAGCCTGTAATGAAAAAATCTGGCAATAGTAATTATAATGCTTACAGATCTAGTCTGATAAAAGATATTAACGAGTTCTATAACAAAGATTATCAGGGCTTTGGTAAATATGATATTTCCGACCTGGAAAAACAAAGAACCACCAATTTAGGTATAAGCCCTGCCCCAGCAAAGGCTTTGAACCCGTCAGAAACTGTTGAACCTAAAGCAGCCCCTGCCGCTAACTTATCTACTGATGATACCTTCCTTGATAACGACGAACCTAAAGCTGAATATGACTCAGGAGCAGATATAATAGCCGTACCAGAAACCAAAGTTGAAGTTGAAGAAATGGAAACACTTCCAGCGCAAGAACTAAAGGAAGAGCCAGTTGTTGTTGCACCGGAACCAAAGGAAGAAGCAGTAGTTGATGTTACGCCTGAGGAAGTGATGGAAGAAGTAAAAAAAGAAGAAGAAAAATCAGAAAAAAACACTGTAAAAGATATTAACATTGATGAGCTTCTTGAAGCGCCGGCCAATTAAATCTTAAACCCCAATGAAAAAAAGAAAAAGAAAGAAGCTGTTATCGTTGCTGCTGAAAGTAAGCTTTAGCTTTCTTCTGGTACTGCTTGTACTGGAAAAAATAAACACCAGAAAACTTTCTGAGCTGGTAAAAACCGCTGATTATAAATATTTCGCCCTTTCTTTCCTGATGATAGTAATGGCTCAGATATTCGGCGCACTACGCATGAGATATAATTTGAATGCAGCCGAATTCAAAGTAAGCAGAACCTATTCCATTGGCATGTATTTTCTGGGAACCTTATTCAACATAGTGCTTCCTGGCGGCATTGGGGGTGATGGCTACAG
This sequence comes from uncultured Rickettsiales bacterium, assembly GCA_964564045.1. Taxonomy (GTDB): domain Bacteria; phylum Pseudomonadota; class Alphaproteobacteria; order Rickettsiales; family UBA8987; genus JAMHZE01. The sequence continues at coordinate 23,740 of CAZLZP010000002.1, read as the reverse complement.
AGCATATTACTTTCACAAACGTTTCAGATTTCCATGGCAGAAAACCCTGATGGCCATTTTACGCGGCCGTTCAAGCGGGCTGCTTTTCCTGTGCGTTTTTCTTATTGCATGCGCGTTCTTCTACAAAGATAACCTGGCCATAATTCCTTACATTGATTATGTTCTTATAGCCTCGGCAATACTTATATTTCCTGCTTACACAGTACTTACAAAATATCTTCTGAAAGAAAATCTAAAAGTTCAGATAGGCGGCATGAAATATTCGTTCATCAGCCAAGTTTTCTTTTTACTTGCCACCGTTGCCATACTTGAAGGAATTGGCAGCCCAGATAAAATGGTTGGGTATATCTTCGTGTTCCTTATTGCAAACATAGTTGCCGTAATTCCCGTTTCATTCGGCGGCATTGGCCTGCGCGAATTCACCTATGTAACTCTTGCGGGATATATTGGCCTTAACAGCGATATTGGCGTTGCAACCTCTATTCTTTATTATCTGGTATATACTTCGGTGGCCTTCCTTGGCTTTATTCCATATGCTTTCCTAAGAAAGATGGACCTGAACGAATTGCGATACCAGCGCAGAATGAAGCTAAGTAAATATACTGTGGTTGAAGACAGCCCAGAGCAAATTGAAGCTAAGAACGCATATGCAGGCGACTAGAACCATAACCATACCACAAGAGATTCTTGATGGCCGCCCAGATATAGAGCTGGAAGCGCCGAGCGGCGAAAATAAGGTTCTGCTGCATAGCTGCTGCGCGCCTTGCAGCGGTGAGGTTATTGAAGCTATGGTTAAAGGCGGGCTTGATCTTACCATTTATTTCTACAACCCCAATATTCACCCGCTGAAAGAATATGAAATTCGCAAGAACGAAAATAAACGCTACGCCGATAAATTAAATATCCCCTTCATTGATGCCGATTACGATGTGCAGAACTGGTTCGCCAAAGCCAAGGGCATGGAGCAAGACCCGGAGCGCGGCCGCCGTTGCAGCATGTGCTTTGACATGCGATTTGTAAAAAGCGCCGAATACGCAAAGGCGAATGGCTTTAAGGTATTTACTTCATCGCTTGGAATCAGCCGCTGGAAGAATATGGACCAGATAAACAAAAGCGGTATTGATGCTGCAGGATTTGTTGGCGGCGTAGATTACTGGACATATAACTGGCGCAAAGAAGGCGGCGGCGCGCGTATGTACGATATTGCTAAGCGTGAGGAATTCTACAAACAGGAATATTGCGGGTGCATATACAGCCTGCGCGATACAAACGAATGGCGTGAAAAGAACGGCCGCGAGAAGATTGCCATTGGCGAGCAGTTCTATGAAGAGAAGCTGAAGTCTGATAATTAATTACATTATAAATTCAAAGTCTGAGCTACCAAGAGCGGATGTGATACCATCTAAAGTTAATGTATGGCCATTGATAGTTATCTCCCAGCCGGTACCACCACCATTAATATTCTGTTGAAGATTATTGAAATCTACACCTGGAGCAAAAAACTCACCAATATCCCATGCGCTGGTATGAATAACGATTTTATCACCTGCGCTAAAATCAATAACCAAATCCTGACCAGCAGAGAATATAAATGTATCGTTACCAAAACCTCCCGTTAGTACGTCATCGCCCTCACCGCCGTTCAATACATCAGTGCCGTTATTGCCATACAGGTTATCATTGCCTGTTCCGCCATTTAGTGTGTTCTGATACCCTAAGTCGCTGAATACCAGAAGACCTGAGTACAAGTTATCATTACCTGCGCCGCCGCTAACGGCATCGTTCCCTTCACCACCAAAAATGGTATCTTCACCATCTCCACCTTGTATCACATCAGCGCCGAAGCTACCATTAATGTAATCGTTACCATTACCGCCATCTATCTGGCCAGTATTATTATAATTTGGAGTGTTTCCTATAGGACCTGGGTTTAAATTGATCTGGTCATCGCCATCACCGCCGCTGACAATGAAATCTCCTTCACCATAAGCAATAATAATATCGTTGCCTCCACCACCATGCATTTCACTATCGCCATGGTCAACAAATAGGTAGTCGTTACCTTCACCGGCTATTAGTGTGTTATTGCCATCATGGCCCATCAAGTAGTCATTACCTTCACCACCTTCAATTATATCATCATCATCGCCACCTATCAGCCAATCGTTACCATCACCGCCAATTAAGTGATTATTACCCTCACCACCCATTATGTTATCTGAGAAGTTAGAGCCAGTTATGGTGTCATCACCATCAAATCCGAATACAACGCCTTGCGCTGAAAGAGCCAGAACATCGTTACCAATACCACCGAATAACTCCTGAGAAGCAAAATTTATATCACTAAGTTCCATAGGAGGAACGTTCTGCAATATAACAGTAACGGTATCTGTCTCACCGGGCTGGAAAGAAGCAGTTATAATAAAGTTCGTTCCATCATAATAACCATTTAGGGCAAAATATTCCAAACCGAGATCTAGAACGTCATTCGATGTAAAATCTGTTATAATAACCGTATTATTCTGCGATCCATTGATCAAGAATCTGTCTGAGCCCGCGCCACCTGTTACAGTATCGTTACCTGAACCAGAATGTAGCGTATCATTGCCATCACCACCGATCAGGATGTTTGTTCCAGGGCCACCGAAAAGATAATCATCGCCGTTACCCCCTATTAAGGTATCGTTACCACCGGCACCAAGTATATAATCATTACCATCGCCGCCATCTATAAAATTTATGGTACCTATATCAGTTGTGCCGCCACAACTAAAATCGTATGCGTAAATAGTATCATTACCAGCACCGCCATATATAGTATCGCTGCCGCCATTGCCCTGTATCCAGTTATCACCATCATCACCCTGTATGGTATGGCCATCATTAGTATCTATATATAAATCAGTACCTGTAACGTAAATAACTGGGTCTACCGGGTCGATTGGATCATCAGGTTTACCATCATCAATATCAGGGCCGCCGCCTGGCTTTCCTTCCCATGGTTTACCACTATTCACATCAAAAGGTTTATCTGGCTTACCATCACCATCTGTATCAACCCATATAATATTAGGGTTATCTATATCTGAAGCCGTATCATCAGGAATGCCATCGCCATTGGCGTCATGGCCTTCAAGCGCATCGGCAATGCTGTCATT
>CAZLZP010000002.1:0-20572 GCA_964564045.1 uncultured Rickettsiales bacterium | reverse complement strand
TGTTGTTGGTTTTGTAGCCGTATCGGGTTTGCCATCGCCATTTGTATCTGTGTATATAACATCTACTATACCATCACCGTTAGTATCTACGTATGTAGTTACCGGAGGTTTACCCACAGGTTTTACATCAACAGGTTTTTCTGTAATTACAGGTTTACCAGTTGAAATTGGTTCAACGGTTTCCTTGCTTGGTTTTAAATCAAACGGAGGCATATATTTTCCACTCTCAATTATTTTCAGTCTCTCATTATACCAAATTTTTAGGCAAAATTCTATCTACATCGATTCGGTTTTAAATCAAATTACCAGCGTATTTTAGGTATTTAAGTTGTTGATATAGAGCGGTTATTTTTTACGAATCCCGCAGGATACCACCGGTTGAAGTGCGTACAGATTCCACTATTTTTGATGTAGCGTTTTCGATCTGTTCATCTGTTAGCGTTGCGGCCTTGGGCTGAATACGCACATTGAATGCGATTGATTTTTTGCCAGCACCCAGTTTGTCACCCTCGTAAATATCGAAGATACGAACTTCTTCAATCACACCATCAGTGATGGATTTTTCAGATTTGCGAACTGCGGTTAGAATATCTTGCGCAAGTACTGTGCTATCTACGATGAATGCAAAATCACGCTCGATGCTTTGGAAGTTGGAAACCTGATATGCTTTGCGCGAAAAATCTGTTTTCTCTTTCGGGGCTGGTAGTTTATCAACGAATATCTCGAATGCATAAGCATTGGCTTTCAGGTCGAATTTCTTTTTAATGCCAGGGTGAACTTCACCAAACACGGCAATTACATTTGGCCCCAGCTTATACACGCCCGAACGACCCGGGTGGTAATAATTGAAAGAAGTATTTTTTTCTACCGCAAGTTTTGAAGTATCAAAATACTGCGAAAGAACGCTCAAGGCATCTGTCTTTGCGGTGAACACATCAAACTCTTCTTCCTTGTTCAGCGGAGTTTTTTCATTTTCAATACCGCAGCGAATACCCGCTATACACTGGCTTTGAATGAATTCTGCGCCTTTGCTGAATATACTGCCAACTTCAAAGAAGCTGAATGATTTTTTGCCTCGCGCCTGATTTGAAGCCGCAGCATCTAGCAGGTTAGAAATTATAGATGGACGCATAACGCCAAGATCGGAAGCGATAGGGTTTGCTACTTCAATAAGTGGTTGTGTGGTGAAGTGTTTTGCTTTTTCTACATTCATGAAGCTGAAGGTTACAACTTCGTTCAAGCCCCTTCCCGCCAATATGCGGCGAGAGTTTGATATCTTCTTCTGAGAAGGAGATATTACAACCGTTGCCTTCTGCGGCTTCTGCATGAAGGTGGTTGGAATTTTATCGTAGCCGATAAGTCGCGCATATTCCTCGGCAATGTCTTCCGCTATCGAAACATCATTCCGCCATGATGGAATTTTAAGCTTATTGCCATGCTTGGAAAAACCAAGGTTGGTAAGAATAGAATCGAGCTTCGCTGAATCTGGGTGAATACCTGTAACCTTCTCGATAACTTCCGGCCAGAATTCCATTTCACGCTGAGTGTAGCTTATATTGCCCGCTACAACTTCTTTAGAAGATGTACCGCCGCAAATTTCCGAGATGATTTTTATCGCCGATGAAAGAAGTTCCGAAGATCTATAATCTACAGTGCGTTCAAAACGGTAACGTGCATCAGAATCTATTTGAAGTGCGCGACCGCTTTTTGCCACCGCATCTGGGTTAAAGTGTGCAAGTTCCAGGTAGGCGTTCTTGGTATCAAGCGTGCAGCCGGTTTCAAGGCCACCTATTACACCTGCTATCGCAACTGGCTTCGCAGAATCTGCTATCACCAGAATATTTTCATCAAGCGCATATTCTTTGTTATCAAGCGCCATAAGTTTTTCACCAGCACGCGCGTTACGTACAATTAAATTACCCGAAAGCCTATCAGCATCATAAACGTGAGCCGGGCGGCCATAGGTAAATGTTAAATAGTTTGTAATATCAACCAGCGCTGAAATTGGCTTTGTGCCTATAGCTTCCAGCTTTCTGCGAAGCCAGTCTGGCGATTGTTTGTTTTGAACATCTTTAATATATACGCCAATGAACCAGTTACAGTTTGCGTTTTCAATGGTAACTTTTATCGGACTTTCGGTTTTACCTTCATGGTTGAAATGATTATATGCAGGTTTTTTAAGAGTGCCGATACCAGCTGCCGCAAGATCTCGCGCAACGCCGTGAACACCAAGGCAATCACCACGGTTTGGAGTTATGGCAATTTCAATCACCGCATCATCAAGCCCAATGAACGGCGCAAAAGGCTGGCCAACTTGCGCTGTTTCAGGCAGTTCCAGAATACCTTCTGAATCTTCCGAGATGCCAAGTTCTGAAGCGGAACATAACATGCCGTTACTTTCTACGCCACGAATGCTCGATTTTTTTATCTGCATTCCGTTGGTTGGAATAATTGTGCCGATGCGAGCCAATGGAATTTTAATTCCCGGGCGGGCGTTTGGCGCACCACAAACAATAGAAAGGGTTTCACTACCGGTATTAACTTTGCAAACGCGAAGCTTATCAGCCTGCGGATGTTTTTCAGTTTCAAGTATTTCGGCTACGGTGAAGGGTTTAAGCGTTTCTGCAAAGTTATTCACCGATTCAACCTCTAACCCGATAGAAGTCAGCTTGGTACAAATATCTTCCAGAGATGCATTTGTTTCTAAATGTTCCTTAAGCCAGGATAAAGTGAACTTCATTTTAGTAACCCGTCAGTATTCTATCTATAAGCTGTTTCACCGTTGGCACGAAGCCATTCGCGTAGAATGGATCTAGCGCAAAGCGATATGCATTATGACCAGCGAACATAAGATTATCTTCAATATCTTCAGGCTTTGTGCCGTGAACTATGTTCTGCAGAGATTTCTGGATACAGAAAGAACGTGGATCAGCGCGTTTACCAGTAGTGTAATCATCATGGTCTTTCCAGTTAGAGAAACCGCAATGGCTTAAGCAGCCCATGCAATCTATCTGGTCTTTAACAATTTCTTCCGAGCTGGCTTTAGTAACGAATATAAGTGTAGAATCCGGCGTTTTCATTGGCGTGTTATATCCGGCTTCCATATATTTCTTGGCTCTGTCGATATCATCTGGGTTAAGGTAAACCGGCCTGCCACGCGGAGGTAACGGTAAAGGCTCGGTAAAGAAACCTTCCGGCTCGGCGCGGTAACCAATCTGCATTTCCTCACGCAGCATAAGTTCACGCAGGAATCTATTTTCAACCGCCGATGAATAGAAACCAGTTGGAGAGAATTGATTCAAATAAATATCGCCCTTCTTTAGCGTTAGAAGTCTTTTCTTCCAAGGTTCAGGAATCGGGCTTTCCTGTGTAAGCAGCGGACGAGTGCCGAACTGGAATGCCACCGGCGAAACTTCCGGATTATCGAACCAGTTGCTCCACTCATTCAAATGCCAAACACCGCCAGCCATTATAATAGGAACGTTGTTCAGGCCAACCTCGTTCATGAATTTACGTAATTCAGCAACGCGTGGGAATGGATCTTGCGGAACTTTTGGATCTTCGGAATTTGAAAGGCCGTTATGCCCGCCGGCAAGCCAAGGGTCTTCGTACACAATGCCGCCGAGAAGATCGACCGATTTGGAATAAGCCCGCTTCCACAAAGCACGGAATGCGCGCATTGAAGAAACGATAGGATAATACATTACGTTATATTTTTCAGCTATTTCAGAAAGGCGATAAGGCATGCCCGCACCGCAGGTTATACCATCTATTAAGCCCTTTGCGCCGCCAAGCACACCATGAAGTATGCGTTCCGCACCGCCTTGCTCCCAAAGCACGTTCATGTGAACACGTCCATTTCCGCCAGATACATCACGCGCTATACGCGCCTGCTGCAAGCCAGATTCTATACCCATCTGCACAAGTTCTTCATGCCTTTCAACACGGGTTTTGCCACGATAAACTATAGGAATTATGTTGCCGGCTGAATCGTATCTATCGCCATTAACACCAGAAAAAGTACCAATTCCGCCTTCCGCAGCGAACGCGCCAGATGAACGGCCATTGGTTGCAGCAACACCCTTTCCGCCTTCAATAAGCGGCAGATATTCCTTACCTTTTATAACTATTGGTTTAAGGCCCTTTAACGCAGACATTCTTTCGGCTACTGACATGTGCATCTTTTTGAGTTATTTTCAGCTTCGGATAATAGAGAAAACCAAGTTTTTGGCAAGGGGTTTAAATAGGATCGATAGCATCCATGATTTTATGAGCGATACCCTTCACCTGCGAGCCAGGGTGCTCTTTTTCACGGAAGGCGTTGATAGCATCTTCCATCTCGGCATCCGGAACGCCAATGGAAGAAAGTATGAAATTGCCTATCATTAAACTTGATTCAAAATCTTCCGCAATGGTGAAGTTTGCGCCTATTTCTATCAGTTCATCGGCATGGTGTTTATCACGAGCGCGGGCAATTATAACCAGATTAGGATATTTACGGCGCAGATTTCTGGTAAGAACGTTGGTTTCCTTCACATCGATTTGAGTTATCGCAACCAGCCTTGCACGCTCTAGACCAAGCTTTTCAATATTTTCTGCCTGGGTGCATTTACCAAAAAATATCGGGTAGCCTTTTTTACGGCCATAGTGAACACCGCGTGGGTCGTCGTCTATGATCACATATTTCAGATCTTTGTAGTTCAGCAGGTCAGCGGTGGTTTTACCAACATTATCAAAGCCCACTATAATTATGTGGTTATCAAGGTCAGAGCATTCTGCCTCAACATCTTCCTCGGCATAATGCAGCGGATTTATTCTGTCTATCCTGCGCGATATCTCCTGCGCGATAGAGGCAAGTATGGGTGTTATTGCCATTGATATGGCTACTGTTGATATGATTATCTGCTTCAGCTCAACTTCTACAACACCATAGGTAAGCGCTACCGCAAGCAATACGAACGCAAATTCAGATGACTGCGAAAGTATCATACCGGTTTTAACAGAGCATGAACGCCTGAACCCGAATGCTCGTGCAAGCGTATATATAACGAATGTTTTAGAGAATATTATTGTTATGGTAAGTGTTAGTATCAGCCAGATATTACTTTTTATGATAGGAAGATCTAAAGTCATGCCAACACTGATGAAGAACAAGCCCATAAGCAGGCCCTTGAATGGCTCAAGATCGGTATCTACCTGCGTTCGGTATTCGGTTTCAGCAACCAGCAGGCCCGCAACGAACGCCCCTAATGCCAGTGAAAGCCCATAATATTGAGTGAACCACGCTGAACCAAGAAGTATCAGCAACGTTGTAGCTATGAACAGCTCCTGAGATTTCAAAGCAGCTATCATTCTGTATAACGGCCCAAGGAACTTTTTACCAACGATAACAATGAACACCAACACAGCAAACGCCTGTAGCCCGGCCTTGCTTATAGAGTATAGGAAGTTTTGCTCATTACCTTCAGCAAATAGCGGGATCATTATCATTAACGGAACGAATGCAAGATCTTGCAATATAAGTGCTGCAAGCGCCAAACGACCATGCTGTGTGGCCTGCTCACCTCTATCTTGTAACACCTGCATTACAACGGCTGTTGATGAAAGCGCAAGAATAAAACCAACAACGAACGAGAGTTTGATATTACCAGACATTAAGTAAATAATTTCACCCAATATAAGCGCGCACATAAGAACCTGCAGGCTGCCGAAGCCAAACACATGCAGCCGCATTTCCTTCAAACGTTCAAATGTAAGCTCCAGACCGATAGCAAAAAGTAGGAATACCACGCCATATTCAGCAAAGTGCTGGGTAGATTCCACATCTTTTACTATCTTCAGGCCATGGTTACCTATTAAAACCCCAACAGACATATAGCCCAGAACAGCGTTAATGTTCAGCCTTCTGAAAACGGCAAGCACAGCCACGGCCATGCCAAGCAATATAACCACCTCTATAAGTTTCGATTCATACATTTTAGTTGTCAGTTTTAAGTTGTCGGTTTAAAGAAGTATAAACTAATTTTATACATTTTTCTAATACTTAATTTATATGAGAATTGCAGTTTTAGGCGCAGGCGTTATTGGAATTACAACGGCTTATTTTTTAGCTAGGTCAGGCCATAAGGTTGTTATTATCGACAGGCAAAGTGGTGCGGCGAAGGAATGCAGCCATGCAAATGCCGCGCAGCTTTCGTACTGTAACGCACAGCCGTGGTCTAACCGTGGTGCGCTGATGAAGGGCATTAAATGGCTTGGCAAAACCGATGCCCCGATGAGGTTTAGAATGCGCGCCGATTACGCCATGTGGAAATGGCTGATCCAATTTGTGGCAAACTGCACCGAGAAGAAAGAGAGCGAGAACACAAAACATATCCTTGATTTCTGCCTTTATTCAAAAAGCGTAATGCAAAAACATGGCAACGACTTCGATTTCGATTTTAACTACAAGCGCGGCGGAAAAATATTTGTGTTCGAAGAACAGTCTGCCATGGATAGCTACCAGAAACAATGCCAGATACAGGAAGTTATGGGTGCACCTTATCAGGTTCTTTCATTCGATGAACTGCTTGGGTACGAGCCTAACCTGGCGCATATGAGGAATACCCTTGTAGGCGCGATACGTGATCCGCTTGATGATACCGGCGATTGCTATCAGTTCTGCGTTGGCCTGGAGAATAAATTGAAAGAGATGGGCGCCGAGTTCCATTACGAAACAACCATCACCGGCTTCAAAAAGAACAAGAAACATATCTCAGCGGTAATAACAGATAAAGGCGAAATTGCTGCCGATACATTTGTATTCAGTTTGGGCGCTTACAGTTCGCAGGTATCTAAAATGCTTGGCTTTGGCTTACCTATACACCCGCTGAAAGGTTACAGCATTACAGTTGATATTGAAGACGAAAATTCTGCACCTACAACAAGCATTACTTACCAGAAGGAACGTGCCGTGTTCAGTAAGCTTGGAAATAAGTTACGAGTTTCGGGAACCGCAGAATTTGCAGGATATAATCACGATATAACGCCTGAAAGAATTGAAATGCTGAAACGCCTGACAAGAAAAGTTTTCCCGAATGTTGGTAACATTGATGCCGCCGCACAATGGGCTTGCCTTCGCCCATGCACGCCAGATTTCAGGCCTATAATCGGCGAAAGCAAGTATGATAATTTAATTCTTAACACAGGCCACGGCTCGCTTGGCTGGACAATGTGCTTTTCAACCGCAAAACTTATCACCGACATAGTGAATGGCAAAGAAACGGAAATTGATATCAAACCCTTCGCCGCCAACAGGTTTATTTTATAATGGAAAAACTTGTAACACTTCGCAAAAAACTTCACGAGAATAAGCTTGATGCTTACCTTGTGCCACTGCGTGATGAATGGGGCTGCGAATATGTACCTGAATATAACAATAGGCTAAAACGCATTACAGGCTTTACGGGTTCTAACGGGTTTGCGATTATTGCCAAAGAAAAGGCAGCGTTCTTCACTGATGGCAGATACACTTTGCAGGCGAAGATAGAGGTTAGCGAAGATGAATTCGAACTTCACGACATGAGCGATAAAGGCGAGATAGAATGGCTAACCGAGAATTTAAAAACAAAAAGTAAAGTTGGTTACGACCCTGCCCTGTTTACAATTTCGGCCATCAGGAAGTTTGAAGAAAAACTGGCAGAGAAAAATATAAAACTGGTAGAGCTTGATAAAAATCTGGTTGATGAAATATGGACAAAACGCCCACAACCAACTGAAACCAAGGCTTTTGCACTAGATAGAAAATTCTGCGGAGTTTCCACAAAAGATAAAATAAAAGAAATAGTAAAAAAGATAAAAGGCGATGCTCTGTTAATTTTCTCGTCTGAATCTGTTTGCTGGCTGATGAATTTACGGGCTAACGACCTGCTGAACACTCCGGTTCTGTTCTCGTACGCAATACTGAACAAAAAAGGTGAGGTTTACCTTTACAGCAATTTAAAAGCGCTACAGAAGATAGAAGATAAAATAGAAGGTGATGTTTATCTGCGCGAAACGAAAGAGATATTCGCCGACCTTAAAATGTATTCCGGCAAAAAAGTTGATGTTGATGCGAACATTACTCCGGTAAAATTCAAAAATATTTTACTGAAGAATAAGGCCGAGATAATTGAAATAGCTGACCCGTGCCTGGAAGGCAGAAGCATAAAGAACGAAACCGAAATAGAAAACTGGAGAAAGGCACATATTAGAGATGGCGCAGCTTTGACCAAGTTTTTATACTGGATAAATAATTATAAGGAAGAGTTGAACGAAGTTACAGTCGCTGAAAAACTGGAAGGATTCAGAAAATTCGGCGAGAATTTCTTCGGCCTTAGTTTCGATTCTATAGTTGGCTGGAAAGGTAACGGAGCGATAGTTCATTACCGCGCAACAGAAGAAACCGCCGCCACAATAAAAGGCGATGGTATTTTATTGCTGGATTCCGGCGCACAGTATTTTGATGGCACTACAGATGTTACCAGAACATTTGTTCTTGGAAAAGCCACGGCAGAGCAGAGAAAAAATTTTACGCTTGTACTTAAAGGCCATATAGCGGTTGCCAAGCAGAAATTTGTAAAAGGCACAAGCGGCGCTAATTTAGATGTACTTGCAAGGCAGTTCTTGTGGAATGAAGGGCTGGATTATAAGCACGGTACCGGGCATGGCGTTGGGTATTTTTTGAACGTACATGAGGGACCTCATGGCATTTCTAAAATAAATACTACTCCGCTTAAGCCGGGCATGGTGGTTTCCAATGAGCCTGGGTATTACAAGGAAGGCGAATATGGTATTCGTATTGAAAGCCTGGTACTGGTGAAAGAAGCCGAAGCTGGTTATTATGAGTTTGAAACGCTAACAAAAGCACCAATCGATAAAAAACTTATCGATAAACAACTGTTAACGAAAGATGAAATTGACTGGCTGGATAATTATCATGATGATGTATATAAGAAATTATCTCCTTCTCTTACCAGTGAAGAAAAGGAATGGCTAAAAGAGGTTACACAAAAATTATGAAAGACAAAACATACATACTAACACTTTCATGCACTGATACAAAGGGTATAGTTTCTGCGGTTTCTACATACTTGCTAAGCATTGGCGGGTTCATTATTGAAGCAGAACAGTTCGGCGATGCTTCTACCAACAAATTCTTCCTGCGCACCGAATTCAGCTGCCCGAAAAACCTTAACGAAATAAATAAGGGCTTCGCATCTATCGCTAAAAAATTCAAAATGGATTTTGCATTTCATGATAAAAGTAAAAAGCCTAAAATTCTTATCGCCGTTTCAAAAGCCAGCCACTGCCTAAGTCACCTGCTTCACAAATGGGAAATAGGCGCGCTTAATGCCGATATTGTTGGTGTTGTTTCCAACCACACTGATCTCAAAAAATGGGCGGAAAGGTTCGACATAAAATTCTACCATCTGCCTATAAAGAATAAGGCCGAGCAGGAAAAGAAATTACTGGAATTATATAAAAAGACAGATGCAGAACTGCTGGTGCTTGCAAGATATATGCAAATATTAAGCGATAAAGCCTGCAAGCAACTTGAAGGCCATGCAATAAACATTCACCACTCTTTCCTGCCGGGTTTTAAGGGCGCAAAGCCTTACCACCAGGCTTACGATAGGGGCGTAAAAATAATCGGCGCAACTGCACATTATATTACGCGTGATCTGGATGAAGGCCCGATAATTGAGCAGGAAGTTACCCGTGTAGACCATAACGATAAGCCAGATAACCTTAAACTTACCGGCGAGGATATTGAAAGCCAGGTGCTTTACAGGGCAGTAAAATGGCATTTAGAGAATAGGGTTATACTAAACGCCAAAAAAACCGTTATATTCAAATAATGGCAAAGAAAAAAGAAATACATTGGCAGAGTTGTGATTTTAAGATCGGCGCGATGAATATTGAAGATATTCCGCCAACCAACCATAACGAAATTGCGTTCGCAGGCCGTTCTAACGTTGGCAAAAGCAGCCTGATAAATGCAGTTACTGGCAGAAATACATTATCACGCGTTTCAAAAACCCCTGGCTGCACACGTCAGCTTAACTTCTTTTTACTCGACGAAAAAATTTATCTGGTAGATATGCCAGGCAATGGTTTTGCCGCAAGAGGCAAGCAAGAAATAGCAGGCTGGGAAAAACTGATAAACGATTATTTGACCGGCCGCCCTAACCTGCGCCGCATATTTTTACTGATAGACAGCAGGCGTGGTCTGAACAAAACCGACGAAGAGATAATGGAACGACTTGATTCCAGCGCGGTGGTTTACCAGATAGTGCTAACAAAAATAGATAAACTGAACCAGGCCGAGATAGACAAGGTAATTGCCGAAACCCAAAAGAAAATAAAGAAACACCCGGCAGCCTTCCCTGAGATACTAAGCACCAGCTCGGAAAGAAAAATGGGCATAGAAGAATTACGAAATGAGATATTACAGCTTATTTAGTATTTGAGGCACCTGCCCATCATCGAATTGAAGTTCTATTTTCAGACATTCTACATTAGCCGCGAATTCTTTAGGAAGTTTTACAAAATCTTTCTCAGTAGTAATAAGCTTTGCCTTCTGTGACGCAGCGATATTATTCAGCGTTTCAAAATCTGATTCGTTATAGGTGTGATGATCAGGGAACTCAACAGTTTCAGCCACTACCAGCTTCATGTCGTTCTTTAATGTATCAAAGAATTTCTGTGGCCTACCAATACCTGCGAACGCCACATAAATATTCGTTTCATCTATTTTTGTTGTAGTATCAATGAACGATCTTATCACCGGATACTTCTTTTTGGTAAAGGCGTTAACCTGCTCCACAGCTTTTGTTTTATCTTCACCTATCAGTATAATATGGTCGGTACCTTCTACAGCATAATCTAATCTGTCGCGCAGTGGTCCGCACGGCAGGATAAGACCATTACCAAAACCATAATTACCATCTATCATCAGGAAGGTTATATCTTTGTGAATGCGTTTATCGTGCAGGCCATCATCTAATATAATGTAGGTGAAGCCCAACGATATAGCATATTCTACCGCCTTCACCCTGTTCTTGCAGATAACCGCGTTGCCATGTGATGCCAGCAGAAAGGCTTCATCACCCACATCAGCAACTGTATGTTTGGAGATATCAATTTTTTCAGGACCGTATATTTTAGCCCGGAACGCAGTAGATACAAAACATATCTTCGCTGCCGGTTTTTGTTTCTGTAATTCTTTATATACCGCTATCGCCGCAGGGGTTTTACCGGCACCGCCAGCTATTGCATTACCTATACAGATAATTTTTGCTTCAAATTTTTGTGGCTTGGCACGCGATGAGAATATTCGTTTCAAAATAAAATAGATCACCGCAAAAGGTATAAGCAACTGCGGAATAAAGCCGTTCTCGTGCCAGAACCTTGGCGTTTTACGAGAGAACAAAGCCGACTCGCCAATTATTTTTAACAGATCACGAAGCATAAATGAGGTCCTAGAATGTTGGCCTTACTAACGGTTTCAGATACGGGTCCAGTAAATTCATGTAATTATCTATCACGCCAGATTTACTTTGAATGAACTGCAATGCCTGTTCTGCGTATAGATCTACCATTTTGTTATCGGCGAACAGCTGAGTAAGTTTTTCAAGCAGCTCGGTTTTATCTTTTACAACCATAACCGCATTGAAGGCTTCCATTTCGGAATATATTTCCTGGAAGTTATAAGTTATATGGCCAGTTATTATTGCACAGTTCAACCGCGCAGGCTCAAGCGGATTCTGCCCGCCGTGTTCTACCAGCGAACCACCAACATACACTATATTGCTGATACGATAGAATATACCAAGTTCGCCAATTGTATCGGCAAGATAAATTTGAATTTCGTCAAGTGCTTCCTCACCCTTGCTGCGCTGTGCTACATTCAGGTTTTTCGCATCAAGCATCTTCCTGATATCTTCAGCCCTGTCTGGGTGGCGCGGCACAATTATTGTAAGAAGGTCAGGATATTTTTCTGATAGTTTTATATGAGTAAGCGCGGCTATTTCTTCTTCACCCTTGCTGGTTGAAGATGCTACCCATATTCGCCTGTTACCTATCATACGAATAAGGTTGGCCGTGGCTTCTGGATCTGCTGGCAGTGATGGCGATTCATACTTAAGATTACCCGCATTCACAGAATTTTTAATACCGGCCTGAGAAAATTTTTCCGCCTCTCTGTCGTTCTGGGCAAGGCACATTGAAAACCCACCGAATATCTTCTCAGAAAGCTCTTTATGCTTCTGCCATTTTTTTAAAGTATCATCTGACATACGCGCGTTCACAAGCAGCATAGGGCAGCCGGTCTGGCTTGTTTCATGAACAAGGTTCGGCCAAAGTTCTGATTCCACCCAAATAGCAAGATCAGGCCGCCAATAAGATAAGAACCTTTTCACCGCATAATGAAGATCGACCGGAACGAACTGATGGATAACGGCCTTAGGCAGTTTTTTCGCCATCAATTTTGCCGAAGTTACCGTACCGGTTGTTAGCAGTATGTTCACCGAAGGATATTTTTCACCGATAGCTTCAAGTAGCGGCAACACAGAAACAGATTCGCCTATTGAAGCGGCGTGTATCCACAGCAGATTACCTTGCGGCCTTGCTATTGAAGGCCTGCCCAGCCTTTCAGGAAAGCGCTTTATATCTTCCTTGCCAATAAGCTTGCGATAGCGCAAATAAATATCTATCACCGGGGAAAGTAGTGTTTGCAGCGCTCTGTAGCCTCTTAGGTTCATATACCACTATTTAAGTTCTATATTAAATTCTCTGTCTAATTCGGCAGTTAAATTATTTAACTCATCCTGCAGTTCTTTGCCATATTTTTCTACTTCTTCATCTGATACGTTCTGCGGGATTAATTTCAGGTTACCGCTTTTTATCTTTATAGTTGAAAATGGCATTGGCAGAAGGAATTTATCCCAGCTGTTAAAAATTTTAGCAGATGATGCCGAGAATGAAACTGGTACTATGGCCGCTTTGGCCTCGGAAGCTATTTTTACAGAGTTGGCTTTATATACAAAGCGAGGCCCCCTTGGGCCATCTGGGGTAATTATTACGGCAGCGCCTTCTTCAAGCAACGCTATTGAACGACGTATAACATATGTTCCGCCGCGGTCTTTCGAAGGAAAGCCTTTTTTGTGCTCGCCAACTTTACGATCGGTAGAGCCACGTATGCCCTTTATTCCCATCATTCTGATAACATATGAAATAAGCTGGCCATCGCCATGACGTGAAATAACAGTATATATTTTTCTGCCACGCTTAGGTGTTGAAAAACCCATCGGAAAAATACGGCCATGCCAAAGTACATAAATAATCGGCTTACCGGAAGCTTCGTACTCTTCAACCTCACGCGGGCGAATTATCTCTTTTTTGCAGGTAAGGTATATAATTCGGGCAACGGCATATATCACCAGCGCCGCCAGAAAATATAATATATTTTTTAAGGGATTATTTTGCACGATAGCTTTCAAGTTTAGAGAGTTTCAAGTAATTATTAATTATTACTTGTAAACTTGCAAACTTGTCAACTTGTAAAGTCCAGATGGCCTATAAGCCGGGTTCTGTGATTCGTTTCACCATTTAAGGTTCCACAAACGACAATCATTCATCTAGGAGTTATGTTACCATAACTCTCCAGCAACCAACCCGAACATTCGTTGCTATAATAAAATAGCAAAAATTCAAAGGTAGACTTAAACAATACCTGCCTTCGCTTACGCGGCGACGCGATACTGTTTCGAACATCCCTATTTGGTCTTGCTCCAGGTGGGGTTTTGAGTGCCATTTCTGTTACCAGAAACGCGGTGAGCTCTTACCTCGCCTTTTCACCCTTACCCTGTTACTACAATTTCTTTCTTTCAAGTAGTAACCAACCAACTAAAAGAGGCTAGTTTTAGTAACAAGGCGGTTTATTTTCTGTGCCACTTTCCTTCGGGTCACCCCGACTGGTAATTAGCCAGCACCATCCTTTGTGGAGCCCGGACTTTCCTCGAGTTTTGCAACTCGTGATCATCCAGCCATCTGGGAAAACCAGTATATCATAATTCGTATGGCTGACAAGAAGCTTAATTGCAACTCAGGAACATTTTTTACATTAAGTAAAAAATACTAATGTATATTTTTCAATATGTTGGTATCAAAAAGGATTTTAAAACTAAAATTCCAGCGCTTTTATCTGGTTCAGGTCTAGGTCAGAGTGATCTTCTTCCTTGCTTAGGTTTCCATCTTCATCAGCAAAAATAGTGAAGTAAGTTGTAAAGGTTGGTATAGGTTCATTAAGTTTTACGGTCTTATCGTTCATTTTAGAATTCTGAGGCATCGGGTTGCCATCTTTAGAGTTATAGTAATTATATAATTCCAGGAACTTCTCTTCCGAAATCTCTGCCTTGCCCTGCTCTATTACAAACTTTGCGAACTTTACCGGATCTTGCACACGAATGCAGCCGGAAGAATAACCACGGAACTTGTTGGTGAACAACCATGGCTCAGAAGTTGAATGCAGGAAAATATCGTAAGGATTAATTATTGCAAACTTTATAGGGCCAAGAACGTTAATGTTGCCCGGCTTCTGACGAAGAAGATAGTTGTAATTATCAGCGGTTATGGAATCCCAGTTAACACTGGATTGATCAACGTTCTTCCAGCCATCTTTTTCCAGCTTCAGAAGATCGAAATTCTGGTTCTTGATATAGTTAGGATCTTGGCGAAGAAGCGGGATCATGTTACGAATTGTATAAGCCTTAGGTACGTTCCAGAACGGATTTAAGTTGAACTGGTACATGCGAGTACTCATTATAGGTGTTTCGTGCTTGTCTTTGCCGGCAATAACACCCATTGAAAATTCTTGCTTACCATCTTTGTAGGCGGTTAAGTTAAAATCTGGCAGGTTAACTTCTATACGCGCAGCAGGCATTTCATCTGGCAACCAGCGATAGCGTTCCATATTAACTTTAATACGTGAAATAGAGTCAATATCGTTATTATTCACCGCCTCAATGAATTCTTTAGTTACCGTACCTGTTTCTTCCATGCCGAATTTCTTCTGGAACTCGCGAACTTTATCAGAAAGAAGTTTATCAAACTCGTCGTTATTCGCTGTAGGACTTATAGAAAACCTTGCGCCCAGTCTTTTACGAAGTTCGGAAACATTGTGATCTTGAATGCCCACGTATAGATCGCGGGTGTATTTTATTGGCGCAAGCTTACGAGAGCCTTCGTGCTTTCTAATATATTTCTTCAGCGCAACTTTAAGGTTTTTATATTGCGGATGCTTTGGAGAGTATTTTTCAATGATAGAATTTGCATCGCCATTCTGAATGAATTCATTCACAATTGCCGAAACATTAGTAACCCTAATCGGCCTTTTAAAGCCATCAGCAAAATAAGTTTGAAGATTAAGTTCAGCAGGAACTACGTGACCATTTCCAATAAGCTGGATCATTTCAGCTATCATATGGGTTATAAGCGCATCTGTTCTCGCAATGAATGCCTCGTTCTGGTTTTCATCTGCAACACGGTTCTTTATTTTGTTGATATCAAAATAAACATTACTTAATCCGTTCTCATCAGCCAGAGAAATAAAATTTATGGCCTTTTCGTAAGCAGAGTTAGGAGACTTACCATCAAACCAGATGGTTTTGTAATCGCGCGGAGAATAAACTTCAGCAAGTATATTCTTGCTAAGCCTTATACCTTCAACCGATATCTCACCGGAAGAATTTATGAAAGATGAAATACTTACGTGGTCTCTTTCGTTGTTGTTATCTTCTTTTGTTTCGGCATTTACTTGCTGTTCAGCAGGCATCGGGCCAACAACCTCTGCTTCCTGGGCGTAAGCCGCAGAAGAATATATTATTGCCAGTACCCCAAGAAATTTTAACGTTTTAAGAACCATTCAATTCAATTCATTTGCTTAAATTCAGACAGAATATTATTCTGCCAAGTAGACGCGTTTTTAATAAACGGAATTATGGCAGAATCAAGTACAATCAAAGAGAAAGTAACCAAATTACGCAAAGAAAGGTTACGCAGTTTCATAAAGAACCTTATAATTATTGCTATTATTGGAACTTTGTTCGGTGTGGGCTTTATAAGCCTGGGCATGAAGAATGTTTTCTTCTTTCTTTTTCTGGCACTTATACCACTTTTACTTTCTACCCTGTGGGATAAAAAACCCGGGCGTTTTGCCTCTAAAACCGTAGCTGCCTTCAATGTTACCGGCCTTTTCCCTTATATTATGGCAATTTCATCATCTGGCTCGCCCGATAGTGTTGCACTTGCAACCATATACGACTCTAAAACCTGGGTTCTGGTGTACGGGTTCGCAATTTTCGGCTGGGCGGTTATTCTGCTTATTCCAAAAATTACCCTTATCTTCTTGGAAATACGTTCTAAATTCATGATAAATAAAATGGAAACCTTCCAAAAAGAGCTGTTGAACGAATGGGGCGAAGAGATCAAGAAATGAAAGATATACTTAAGGAAATATGCGAAAATAAGCTTCGCGAGTTGCTTACCGCAAAAACTATAACCAGTTTGGCAGAAACAAAAGTAGCCGCAGAAAAAGCTGATAAACCAAAAGGTTTCATCAAGGCTTTGGAAAAGAAGAAGGTAGCCGGCAAACCAGCGCTTATTGCAGAAGTAAAAAAGAAAAGCCCTAGCAAGGGTGTTATAAGGGAAGATTTTGACCATAACGCAATTGCTGAAATATATCAGAAGGCCGGAGCAGATTGCATTTCTGTACTTACAGATAAGAAATATTTTGCAGGCAAAAATCAATATCTAACTGAAATTAGAAATAGAGTTTCAGTGCCTCTTATACGAAAAGATTTCATGCTTGATGCCTACCAGATCTATGAAAGCCGCGCACTAGGCGCTGATTGCATTTTGCTAATTATCGCTGCGCTGGAACTTAATAAGGCACAGGAGCTTGAAAAAATAGCGCACGATCTGGGCATGGATGTTCTTATTGAAGTACATGATGAGAAGGAAATGGAGATTGCATTACAATTGAAATCAAAACTTATCGGGGTGAATAACAGGAACCTGAAAACCATGGAAGTTAGCCTTGAAAATGGCAAAAAACTTTCCAGGCTTATCCCGGATAATTACATTAAGGTTTGCGAAAGCGGTATTTATAAGAATTCCGAGGTTAAGGAAATGATGCAGGCAGGCTTTAACGCCTTTCTTGTGGGCGAAAGCCTGATGCGCGAAAATGATATTGAAAAGGCCGTGAAAGCGCTTATAAGTTAGCCCATGAAAAGTGATAAGTTAATTATAGCTGGCAAGGAGTATAATTCCCGCCTTCTGGTAGGCACTGGCAAGTATAAAAGCCTGGAAGAGAACGCACGCGCTGTTGTTGCAAGTGGCGCCGAGATAGTTACCGTTGCAGTACGCCGGGTGAACATTTCTAAAGCTGGCGAACCAATGCTGCAAGATTTCATCGATCCGAAAAAATATACTTACCTTCCGAACACCGCAGGTTGCTTTACCGCCGAAGATGCTATACGCACGCTGCGTTTAGCTCGTGAAGCCGGAGGCTGGAACTTAGTGAAGCTGGAAGTGCTGGCAGACCAGAAAACGCTTTACCCTAACGTTATTGAAACTGTTCGCGCCGCAGAAATATTAATTAAAGATGGTTTCGAGGTAATGGTTTACACCACTGATGACCCGGTAGTTGCACGTCGCCTGGAAGAAATTGGCTGCTGCGCTATTATGCCCTTGGGTGCGCCTATTGGTTCGGGGCTTGGAATACAAAATCCGCTGAATATAAAATTTATAATTGAACAAAGCAAAGTTCCGGTACTGGTTGATGCAGGAGTTGGCGTGCCTAGTGAGGCCGCACAGGCCATGGAAATGGGCTGCGATGCCGTGCTGGTGAATACCGCCATTGCAGAAGCTAAAGACCCGATATTAATGGCAGAAGCGATGAAGCTTGCCGTAGAAAGTGGCCGCAAAGCATTTTTAGCAGGCAGAATGGCGAAGAAACAATTTGGTGACCCATCTTCACCGGTGGTTGGAAACATAGCAACAAAAAAGGCTGTATGAAAAAATTACATGTAGGCATAGCGGGTTTGGGAACTGTCGGGCAAGGTGTATATAAAATACTTACCGACAAGAAAGACCACTTCACTAAAAAATACGGCTGCGAGATAAAAATAGTTGCGGTTTCTGCACGTGACAAAACCAAAGACCGTGGAATTGATCTGCGCGATATTAAATGGTACAGCAACCCGGTTGATCTTGCCTCTGATAAGGAAGTTGATGTGGTTATTGAAGTGATAGGCGGTGCAGATGGCCCCGCGGCTGATACAGTTAGGGCCGCGCTTAAAAATGGTAAGCATGTTGTAACTGCAAATAAAGCCCTGCTTGCAAAAAGCGGCCTTGAACTTGGAAAAATAGCCGAAGAAAAGAACATAGCGCTGAAATTTGAAGCTTCTGTTGCGGGCGGCATACCTATTATTAAAGCAATAATGGAAAGCCTTTCTGCGAATAAAATAATGAAAGTTACCGGCATACTTAACGGCACATGCAATTTTATTCTTTCTAAAATGGAAAAAGAAAAACGTACTTTCGCTGATGTTTTAAGCGAGGCACAGAAATTGGGCTACGCCGAAGCCGACCCAAGCTTTGATGTTGAAGGCAAAGATGCCGCGCACAAGCTGGTTATACTTTCTGCGCTGGCATTTGGCATTAAGCCAAATTTGGCACCAACTTATATTGAAGGCATAACCCGCGTTACCCTGAACGATATTAACTACGCAAAACATTTAGGTTATAAAATTAAACTTCTTGCAGTAGCGAACCTTAATTCTAAAGGCGAAATAGAACAGCGCGTTCACCCTTGCGCCATAGATAAGAACAAAGATGTTGCGCAGGTTGATGGCGTTCTTGGCGCAGTGAAAGTTAAATGCGATAGTTTGGGTGATGCGTTCTTTACCGGCGCGGGCGCAGGCATGCTGCCTACCGCTTCTTCGGTGGTTGCAGATATTATAGATATTGCCAATGGCAGCTATTCAAAACCGTTCATCTACTCGGAAAAAGATATGGCTGATGGAAAATTCTCGAGCATTGATGACCACGAAAGCGAATATTACATAAGGTTTTCAGTGGCCGACCAAGATGGCGTACTTTCCTCGCTTACAGCTATTCTAAGTAATAACAAAGTTGGCTTCGAGAAAATTTACCAGGAAATATACGAAAAAGGTAAAGCCAATATTGTTGTTATTACCCATAAGGTGAAAGAAGAGAATATTAAGCGTTCACTTGCTGAAATAGGCAAACAGAAGTACATCGTTGCCGACCCGCTCTTCATTCGCGTGGAAGAAGTTTAGCTCTTCTCTATCTTCTCGATCAGGTTTTCTAGGTAGCCCGAGATGGTGTTCAGCACCTCGGCAATTTCTTCATCGCGCTTGCTTTTGCCTTTATCAGTGCTTAGTTCGAACTTCTTTTTATATTCGTTGAATTCATCCTGGATCATTAACGCCGACATAACCAGCAGCAGGCTTTCGTTACCTGTACGCAGGCTACGTGAAAGCGAATCAACCTTTTTATCAAGCTCTTCAGAAACCGAGGAAAGGTGTTTTTCCTGGCCATCTTCACAGGCTATCTGGTAACTGCGAGAACCTACTTTTATGTTAATTATGCCCATATTAATTCTAAACCAACCCCTTTTCTACCAAGTATGATTGAACCTTAACAATAACACTATCTATTTTTTGTGCGGTTTCGCGGTTCTTGCTTTCTATCTGGAAGGTTTTATGACGCTCTTCCCCAACCTGCGCCTGTAATTCAGAGTTCTGCTCACGCAGATATTTAATTTCATCTTTCTTGTCGTCAAGATCAGTGGAAAGCTTGTTAACCTCTTCCTGAAGGCCGCCAAGCTTGGCCATAACCTCACTAGCGGGGCTGTTTTTTGTGACAATAAGCTTCTTATCAACGGCAGCTTCCAGCCTTTCAATGGTTTTTTTAAGATTTATTTTTGCCTCATCCAACTTGTTCATTGTACAACATTCTAACAATTTATTTAAAAAGGCTTTTTCTATTTCTATAAAGAAAGTTATACTCAGTCAAAGAGATTTAATAAAAAAATTCAGGTGAACAGTCTTATTAAAATATTAGTTTTAGTTTTATTGGCGGTTATAAGCATCGCTCTGGTTCTTATTGCTGATAAATCGGGCAACCAGATATTTACCATTTTTGCAGCCGTAAGTTTTTTGGCCTTCATATTTTCCACCTGCTCGGTGTTTTCAGCCGAAATAGCGGAAACCCTTAGCAAACTGAAAAGAAACCTTTTCCGCCAGAAAGTAAAAACAGAGCCCTCTGCTTTGAATACTGACAGAACATCTGTATCGTGGGAAAAATTTATCGAGAACAACCCTATTCCGGCCATCACCTTCGATGAAGAGTTCAACATAACCAGAAAGAACGCAGCCTTCGCCGAGCTTCTAAAAACACATAACCTTGAACAGAACAACAATGTAAAAGAAAGTTTTGCCTGCAATATTGAAGATTTTTATGAGGC
>CAZLZP010000001.1:73943-88977 GCA_964564045.1 uncultured Rickettsiales bacterium | reverse complement strand
TTTGAATCGCCTGCAGGAAGTATTTGGTGTTCTGCAAAGTTTTGCTGGCAAGGGGCAGCAGCCTGTAAGTCAGGAATGGAGCAGCTACATAATTCCGTTTTACGATGGCAACAAACTTTCACTTATAACACTTCAGGTTCAGCGCGACCCAGATGGCAAAGAGCAGCAAACTACAAAGGGTAAAAAGAAATTCATACTAGAACTCGAGCAGGATGATTTAGGCAGAACGGCCATTGAAGGTTTATATTCAAAAGTTCAGGGCAGGGTGAATAACCTGGATGTTGTATTAAAAACAGAAAAGCCGGTTGATGATGATTTTATCAATGAACTTAGCGGTATTTATAACGATATAGCCCTGGCTTACGGCTTTAACGGAAGGCTAAGCTTTGCGCCGTTCACCGCGCCAACCACCATATATACCGACATCTCCAAAATTCTGGGTGATGGCATTGTAATTTAGCTTGCAATTCCTTGTGTTTTAGCTATATTCCCCTTCCCAGTTCGCTGGACTTCATAGTAAGTGCTTGAAAACTATATGGTTTTCCAAATAAATGGCTGCCTTGCGTGATGAAAACCTCTAATGGAGATATAAAATGCCAAAACTAAAGACCAAATCAGGCGTTAAAAAACGCTTTAAAATCACTGGCACAGGCAAAGTTGTTGCTACTCAGGCTGGTAAACGTCACAACATGAGAAAGCGCTCAAACTCGCAGATCCGTCGTCAACGTGGTACGGTAATTCTTAACGAATCTGATGCAGGTATCGTTAAAAAATTTACCCCATACGGTTTATAATATTTAAAATTCAAACGGAGAAGAAAAATGGCTCGTGTTAAAAGTGGAATGATTACAAAGAAGAAGCATAGAAAAATTCGCAAAATGGCGAAAGGCTATGTGGGCAGGTCTAAGAACTGTTTCACAGTTGCTGTTCAAAAAGTTGAAAAAGGTTTGCAATATGCTTACCGTGATAGAAGAAACAAAAAACGTACCTTCCGTAACCTTTGGGTTGCTCGTATAAATGCAGGCGCTCGTTTGAACGGCATGGTATATTCTGATCTTATTCATGGTTTAAAACTTGCTAACGTAATTGTAGATAGAAAAATTCTTGCTCAGCTTGCTGTTGAAGCGCCTGAATCTTTCGCTGCTATTGCTAACCAGGCTAAAGCTGCTCTTGCTCAGGGTAAAGTTAATCCTAAAGGCCAGAAGAAAGCCGCGTAATTTATTTTTCCCCTCTCCTTGTTTACAGGGAGAGGGTATTTTTCCTCTTCCCCCTGTAATCTTATTATCATATAATCTTGTTAATGGCAGAAGCATTACAAAAATCTGATAACCTATCACTGGAAGAAATATCTTCCAAGGCAGAATCTGAAATATCTGCTGCAAACTCACTTCAAACCATTGAACAAATTCGTGTAAATTATCTAGGTAAGTCTGGCCTTATAACCTCGCAGCTTAAAACACTTGGCAGCCTTCCGCCTGAGGAAAAGAAAACCTTCGGTGCTAAAGTTAACGAGATAAAAATTCAGGTAACAAACCTGCTGGAAAGCAAAAAAGAGCAGATGGAAACCGCAGCACTTTCTGAAAAACTAATTAAAGAATTCATCGATGTATCAATTCCGGTTAAGTCGGAAAATGCCGGCTCTATCCACCCGGTTACACAGGTTACGGAAGAGATAATTGAAATATTTGCAGGGCTTGGCTTTAGCGTTGCTGAAGGCCCCGAGATAGAAGATGACTACCGCAATTTTACCGCGCTTAACATCCCAGAAAACCACCCCGCGCGCCAGATGCACGATACATTCTATGTGAAATCTGATGCGAAAGATAAACAATATGTTCTGCGCACTCACACTTCTCCGGTACAAATTCGCACGATGGAAAACCAGAAGCCACCAATTAAAATTATTGCTCCGGGCCGCACTTTCAGGTGTGATTCCGACCAAACGCATTCACCAATGTTCCATCAGGTTGAAGGTTTATATATCGATGAAAATGTTGATATGGGCATGTTAAAAGGCTGCCTACAGGAATTTGTTGATACTTTCTTTGGCGTTAAAAATTTAAAGATGCGTTTCCGCGCATCGTTCTTCCCGTTCACTGAACCTTCGGCTGAGGTTGATATTGGCTGCTCTCGCAAGAACGGCGTTATAAAAATAGGTGAGGGTGATGATTGGTTAGAAGTTCTAGGTTGCGGCATGGTTCACCCTAACGTGCTTAAAAATGTAGGGATTGACCCTAACAAATATCGCGGCTTCGCATTCGGTATGGGCATTGAACGCCTGGCGATGCTTAAATACGGCATTAGCGACCTGCGCCAATTCTACGAAAGCGACCTGCGCTTCCTGAAACACTACTCCTTCGCTAATTTTGATGTTCCGAAGTTAAGTGGTGGTTGGTAATTATGAAAAGAATTTTTATAATTCTTTTCAGCTTGTTCGTCTTAAATCAAAATAGCTTTGCTGAAGAATTTGAACAAATAACTGGAGAACCTAAGTTAAAAGACATTAAAGAATGTCCAGAATTTGAGGTAATAAAAATTCTTAAATTTACCAATAATAACAAAGATCATTTTGATTTTAATGATGATGGGATATCTGATTTAGTTGTAATTGATACTCGTTCTGAAATGTGCGGTTCAGCAGGATGTTCAATACAACTATCTATAGCAGAAGCTCATAATAAATATAAAACCATTACTCTTTTTCATTCTGGTTCTGGCGCAATAAAAATAATTAATGAAAAGAAAAATGGTTTTTATAAATTAATAGTTCCTCATAACAGGGATTTCGCAGGGCAAGAATACTGGAGATACATTACTTGGTTTTGGAGTGTTAATAAATATATCTCTAACTCAGATAGTTGGTGCAAATCTAAAAAACAATATTAAATCTTTAAAATTTTTAGTAGGTCCGCTCCCAAAAATTCAACCCTCACATTAGTTTATAAGGCTACTTTACCTGCTCTACGGCAAGCAAAACCTCGTCCCCATCTTCTGTTTTTACTGATTCACATTTAACAACAGATCCCGGTAAAAACTCCCATGTTTCATCTTCAGGATCATAATTATCTGTGGGTAATAGTTTATATAAACCATTGCCCAAAACTTCTGCTTCAGTTCCTCTTATTGTTGGGGTTCCTTCGTCAAACAAAGTTACATATATTTCAACATTTCTTTCCATTTCTTTCTCAATTAAATTTTACTACTTGATTGGTTTTTTAAACTTTTTTCCGCTAATCTGTAGAATTTCCTTAGTCACTTCATCCCTAACGATATACCTCTTATTTCCATTCTTATCTCTAATTTGATATCTAATAGCTTTGTTAGCCGGATTAACCATATTTGGCGCGCTAAACTGCTTACCCTTTCTGATTGTAGTTGTAATTTGTTCTGGTGTCCACCCCCTGCTGTGCAATTGGTTGCCCCATCTCTTTGCTGATTTAAATTTGCCCAGATGCCAGCCTGAAGCCAGTTTTCTTGCCGCAGATATTTTTCTATACACACGCCATGCTCTATAGGCGCCGCCAACAGGCATTACGGTTAGCATTGTATCTAATAAAACTTCTCCGTCTATTGGGTTTTTGCCGCGTGCTGGAATGGGGTTTTTTACTCTGCCGCCGCTTCCTGAATTACCGCTACCACCTCCTCCCGAATCTCCATCTGTCCACTGGCCGCTTTCATCGCCACTGCCTGCTGGCACTCTTGGCTGGTTTGGGTTGAAGCCAGCCTTGTTAGATAATCTTCTTTCTAGTAAAAGCTTTTCGATGTTTATTACAAGCTCCAGATATTCCAGTTCTTCACGCACAGATTTCAACTTCTTCCGGAATTCTTTTTCTCTCTGAGCCTCGCTAATATATATTTCAAATCTGTTCATACCATTAGGGTACAACAGAGAATATTTACCAGGAAGGGGGCGAAGTGAATTATTTACCTATGCAGAATTCCGAGAATATCTTATCCAATATATCCTCAACGCCGATTTTGCCGGTGATTTTGCCCAGATAAAAACTCGCCCTTCTTAAACTTTCCGCACATAGTTCTATAGGTAATTTATTTTTGCGAGCGTGGATGAAGGCCTCTAGTTCGGCCACACATTCCTGCAATGCAAGCTTGTGGCGCTTGCGGGTTATTATGGCGTTCTCGCTGCTACCCAGCGCCTTTTCAACTTTCTCTTTTATCTTTTTTATAAGTTCATCAGTGCCGATATTTTCTTTGAGTGAAACTGCAATATATTTATTGCTGCTGGTTTTTTTATTAAGGTCTATCTTGTTCAAAACCACTAAGCTATTTTCATCAATAAGTTTTGTTATTGCCTCATCTTTATTATTTTCATCATCGAACATTATAATTTTGAAATCGGCCTTATCCGCCTTATCCAGAGCTCGGCGCACACCTTCCTGTTCTATTTTATCGGCGCTTTCACGAATGCCGGCTGTATCAATTATTGTTAGTGGATAGCCATCTATATTCAAATGCGCTTCTAACGTATCACGCGTTGTTCCTGCAATATCAGAAACTATCGCAACATCACGCTGCGAGAGAAAATTTATCAGGGTGCTTTTACCAACATTTGGTGCGCCGATAATAGTTGCCACTGCGCCAAGCCTAACTCTTTCACCATTATCATTCACCACCTGTTTATTAATTTCATCGCAGATGTTTTTCACTTTACCCTGCGCCTGAATATCCAAATCAGCCGGAATATTCTCATCAGGGAAATCGATATACGCTTCCACAAAGGCCATTATCTCTATTACACGAGTGCGCCAGCCTTCGTACACTTTACTAGCTTCGCCTTCCATCGCGCGCATCGCCTGCTTCGCCTGCGCCGAAGTTTCCGCATCTATAAGGTCGGCCAGGCCTTCTGCCTGAACAAGGTCCATCTTATTATTTTCGAATGCACGTTTGCTGAATTCACCCGGCTCAGCCAACCTGAAGTTCTTTAATCCGCTTAAAACCGTAAGCACATTTTCCACCACTGCTATACTTCCGTGCAGGTGCAGTTCTACAATTTCCTCACCCGTAAAGCTGTTGGGTGAGTTAAAATATAATATAAGCCCTTGGTCTATAACCTGTTCTTTGTTCTTCAGTTTGGCGAAAGTGGCCATGCGTGGTTTTGGCAGGGTTTTAATACCCAGGGCAAAAAGCGCTTGTTTGGCATCTTGGCCGCTAACCCTAACCACTGAAACGCCTGCTTTGCCGCGCCCGCTCGATATTGCAAAAATAGTACTCATAATAGTTGATATTTCTAAAGCTTTAATATAAATATTCAAAGGTTTAATTTAATAGTTACTTACTACTAATAACTAACAACTGAATAAAATGGCCAAACAAACAGTTCGTGTAGCTTTAAGAGATGCAATGGCGGAAGAGATGCGCCGTGATCCTGAAGTATTCGTTATGGGTGAAGAAGTGGCGGAATATCAGGGTGCTTACAAGGTAACCGAAGGCCTACTTGCTGAATTTGGTGAGCGCCGCGTTATCGATACCCCAATAACTGAGCATGGTTTTGCTGGCCTAGGCGTTGGTGCGGCATTTGCGGGTTTAAAGCCCGTTATAGAGTTCATGACATGGAACTTCGCCATGCAGGCGATGGACCAAATTATCAATTCAGCGGCAAAAACAAATTACATGAGCGGCGGTCAGGTGCGTTGTCCTATCGTATTCCGTGGGCCTAATGGTGCAGCGGCACGTGTTGGTGCGCAGCACAGCCAGTGTTACGCTTCGTGGTATGCGCATGTGCCGGGGCTTATAGTTCTTGCCCCGTGGGATGCGGCTTCCAGCAAGGGTTTGCTTAAAGCGGCAATTCGTAACCCTAACCCGGTGATATTCCTTGAGAACGAAATTTCATACGGAAAATCTTACGATGTGCCAGATGATGCCACTTATAATTCCGGCGATTTCCTTGTGGAAATTGGCAAGGCAAAAGTTGTGCGCGAAGGTGCTGATGTAACAATAACAGCATTCTCGCTTCAGGTAGATATGGCGCTAGCCGCTGCGGAAGAGCTGGAAGCCGAAGGCATATCGGCCGAGGTGATAGATCTTCGCACAATCCGCCCTCTTGATACAGAAACCATAATAAATTCAGTTCGTAAAACATCACGCCTTGTTGCGGTGGAAGAAGGCTTCCCATACGCAGGCATCGCTTCAGAAATAATTTCAGTTATAAACGAACATGCGTTCGATGATTTAGATGCGCCGGTTGAAAGGGTTACCGGGAAAGATGTTCCGCTGCCATATGCGGCGAATTTAGAAAAGCTTGCATTACCTCAAGTTCAGAACATAGTTGATGCAGCAAAACGTGCATGCTACAGGAATAAGGAATGACCACAAAAATTAAAAATGCCGCACTAGTATTCGCAGATGGAACAGTGTTCACCGGCTTTGGCATTGGTGCAAAAGGCGTTACAGAAGGCGAGATATGCTTCAACACTGCTCTTACCGGATATCAGGAAACCCTTACAGACCCATCATTCTACAAGCAGATAATAAATTTCACCTTCCCGCATATTGGCAATGTTGGCACGAATGCTGATGATGTTGAAAGCGCAAAAGTTTACGCAACCGGTTTGGTAACGGGCGTAGAAATAACCGAGCCTTCAAATTATCGCAGCACAGAACATTTTGATAAATGGCTGCAAAAAAATAATATCACCGGCATCACTGGCGTAGATACTCGCGCGGTTACTCGTTACATTCGTGTTAATGGCGCGCAGAACGTGGTTATTCAACATGCTGATGATATAAAACAAATTAATTTTGTAGAACTTCAGGCAAAGGCAAAAGCAATTCCTAACATGGATGGAATGGAACTTGCAGCGCTGGTTACATCGGCAAAAAAATATACTTGGGATGAAGCTGATTTTGATTTCACTGCTAATAAATATAAAAAATCTGTTGTTGGAAAATTCAATGTAGTGGCCGTAGATTTCGGCATTAAGCGTAACATTCTTCGTAACCTTAGCATGGTTGGTTGTAACGTTACTGTTGTTCCGGCAACCACAAAGGCCGATGAAATTTTAGGCATGAACCCCGATGGCGTGTTCCTTTCTAACGGCCCGGGAGACCCAGCCGAAACAGCGAAGTACGCTGAAGATACAATTAAAAAACTGGTAGATTCTGATGTGCCGGTGTTTGGTATTTGTTTAGGTCACCAGCTGCTTGCAACTGCACTTGGTGCAAAAACTAAAAAGATGCATCAAGGCCACAGAGGCGCAAACCACCCGGTTAAAAATTTAGAAACGAACAAAGTTGAAATAACTTCACAGAACCACGGTTTCTGCGTAACACGCGAAAGCATGGGCAAAGATGTTGTTGAAACTCACGTTTCACTTTTTGATGGCACTAACGAAGGTATTCGTCACAAAACTAAAGATGCTTTTTCAGTTCAGCATCACCCAGAAGCCTCTCCCGGCCCTAAAGATGCATTCTATATGTTCGAACAATTTGTTGGCGTAATGGAAAAAAGAAAGAAATTGGCGGCTTAGAAATGACCGAAAAGAGTCAATTAAGATATTTATTAGATCCCATTTGGTATAATACTAACCATTTTTATAATACAAATTTACATTTACATGTAAGTTGATAATTAGTTAAACGATAATGCTAGGTAAGTTTGAACAGCTACCTTATGCACTACTCGGGCAGCTGACTATATATAAGTTTTACTACGTGAGCTTTTGCTTCATAGCCCTTGCACAGGTTAATAGCACGGCATTCTCACGGCCAATCGTTTACGTAATACAAATGGCAATGAGTATTATGCCATTCTAAAGTTGAATCGGTCAAATAGATAATAACAAAAAAATTAAAATAACCCAAAACTCGTCTTTCTCTTTCTTTTCCCTCTCCCCTCAAGGGAGATGGAAGAATAAGGTTTATATTCTAACCCTTCGTCCTCGCATAAGCCCTTAGGGCATTTTCGCGTGCTTCTTTATGATTAACTATCGGCAGAGGGTAATTTTTGCCTAACTTAACTCCAGCGGCTTTCAATATCAATTCTGGCGCTTCCCACGGTTTATGAACAAATTCATCGGGCATATCTTTTAATTCCGGGCACCATTTTTTTACATATTCGCCCTTGGCATCAAACTTCTCGCCCTGAGTTATAGGGTTGAAAATACGGAAGTAAGGGCTTGCATCTGCGCCGCTGCCTGCAACCCACTGCCAGCTTGCACTATTATTTGCTAGGTCGGCATCTAACAGCGTATCCCAAAACCATTCCTCGCCTTCCTTCCAGTGCAAAATTAAATCTTTCGTTAAAAAACTTCCCACTATCATACGCACGCGGTTGTGCATCCAGCCTGTGTGCCAAAGCTCGCGCAGGCCGGCATCTACAATCGGGTAGCCCGTAAGCCCCTTTTGCCAGGCCTTCAAGCCTTTCGCATTTTTCTCCCACGGAAATTTATCGAATTTTTCATTAAAGTTCTTTTCGTGAATAGGGTGATGAAATAAAAGATGGTAAGAAAATTCTCGCCAGTAAACTTCCGAAATAAATTTGTTTGCGCCCGATTTTGTTTTCGGGTTAACAGCTTCAAAATGGTTACAAACGCCAACTATCTGGTTTGGGCTTATCTGGCCAAAATGCAGGTAAGGTGATAGTTTTGAAGTATATTCGCCAATGGGGAAATCGCGCTCTTCAGTATAGTTTGCCGCGCGGTTCTCCATAAAATCATACAGATTATCTTGCGCTGCTTTTTCAGAAACCTTCCAGTATTTATAAAATCCTTTCGCCCAATTCGGTTTTGTTGGCCGAAGTTTTAGATCTTCGATCTTCAAACTTTTACTTCTAAACTCTAGTCCCTTAACCTTAGCTTTCGGCGCTCTTAGCGCTTCTCGAGGTTTTCTGTTCACCAAACAAAATTTATAATAAGATGTAAAAACCTTGTAATAACTTCCGGCACCATTTTTAATTTCCCATGGTTCATTCAGTAGGCTGGCATTGAACGAAAAACAATTAATGCCAAGCGCAGCTTCTTTTATCTTTTTATCGCGCTCGATGTGATACGGCTCGTAAAGCCTGTTCCAGTAAATGGCGTTAATATTATTTTCCTTCACCAGCTTTTCCAATATCGGCTGGGCCTTGCCTTCAAATATATATAATTCTATGCCGTAATTATCTTTCAGATTTTTGCTTAAATCTTCCAGCGCATAATGCAGCCACCATTTAGAAGCGCTGCCCATTTTGCGAACGCCCTTACTCATCTCATCGTGAATATATATCGCTGCAACCTTATCAGAGTTTTTGAAAGCCTCGCACAAAGCAGGGTTATCACTAACACGCAGATCTTGCCTGAACCATATCAATCCGTTTTTCATAATATTAGGTTACAACAGCTGCCTTAAAAACAATAATTAAATAAAGTTAATTTAACTCTAGGGTGCAAATAACTGGTGTATGGTCGCTGGCTTTTTCCTTGCCGCGCGGTTCAGCATCAATATGGCAATCTACCACGCTATCTGCGGCTTTCGGGTTGGCAAGAATATGATCAATTCGCATGCCTTTATTATAATTGAATGCGCCGGCCCTGTAATCCCACCACGAAAATTCGTGCTTATGCGGGTGTAATTTTCTGTAAACATCTGTATAACCCAAATTAAAAATCTTCCGCATATGCGCCTGTTCATCCGGGTGGAAGCAGGTTGTGCCACGCAAACCTTTCGGGTCGTAAACATCTATATCTTCAGGTGCGCAGTTGTAATCGCCACCAATTAAAATCTTCTCATCGTAATTACGCAGGGTATTTAAATGCCCGTGAAGCTTTTCAAAGAAGTTCATTTTATACTGGAATTTTTCAGAATTAGGTTCTTGTCCGTTAGGAACATAAACGCTTGCAACTCTTATCGCGCCACCACCTACCGATATAACCCCTTCAATATATCTGGCGGCATCATCTGCAAATTCCGGAATATTCCTTGTTACATCTTCTATCGGGTATTTAGAAAGTATCGCAACACCATTGTAGGTTTTTTGTCCGTGTGCGGCTACGTTATATCCGCAATCTTCAATTTCCATTTTCGGGAATGCTTCTTCTAAGCATTTCAGTTCCTGCAGCAGAACAACATCAGGCTTGGCATTTCGTAGCCATTCAACTACATTTGGCAAACGTGCTTTTATTGAATTAACATTCCACGTAGCTACAGATATATTTGTTTTCATACAGAAAAACTATTACCGCAGCCGCAGCTTGAAGCCGCCTGAGGGTTTTTGATTTCGAAATGCGCAAAACCTAAAGTTTCCACATAATTAAGTATAGAACCTTTCACCAGTTCCAGCGAGGTTTCATCTATTACTATGGCAACACCATCTTTTTCAACGATAAGATCGCCATCGCCTTTGCTCTGGTCGAAATCGAATTTATACTGAAACCCATTGCAGCCGCCACCTTCCACCGCAACACGCAGGCGTGCGCCCTCAGCCTCGCCTTTCAGCAGGTGGGTTATTCTTTTCACTGCAGAATCAGATATTTGTAGTGTTTCTGTCATATTAAAAAAATTTAAATTAGGGGCTTCCATTTTTGTTCCGATGGTATTAACTTAGTCCATCCTAATAGGATTTCAATGAGATTTGGGCGTTCATTCATAGATAATTTACGTGCGCGGATAACAATATCTTCCGTGATAGGCGGCTATGTAACCCTTAAGCATAAAGGCCGGGGTGAATATACTGGCCTGTGTCCGTTCCACAAGGAAAAAACCCCGTCATTCAGCGTTTCCGATAATAAGGGTTTTTACCACTGTTTTGGCTGCGGAGCTCATGGTGATGTAGTTGGTTTCATGATGGATTACAGGGGCCTTCCGTACCCGGAAGCCATTAAAGAGCTTGCGCTTCAGGCCGGCATAGAACTTCCGAAGCAGGATGCGTACGATGCTGTGAAAGAGAAAAAGATAGAAGATAGTTTCGAGGTACTGGAGCTTGCTACAAAATGGTTCGAGAATAATCTGAATTCTTCTGCCGGTATGCAGGCGCGCATGTATTTAAAAGATCGCGGGCTAACGGATGAAACCATCAAAAAATTCCGTTTAGGCTTTGCGCCAGATGAATGGGAAAGCCTGAAGAATTACCTGAAAAGCAAAACTGTTGATGAGGAAATGATACTTGCCAATGGGCTTATCACCACAAATGATGATGGTACAAAAAGATACGACAGATTCCGTGGCCGAATTATATTTCCTATATTTTCATCTACCGGAAAAGTTATCGCTTTTGGTGGTAGAATAATGGGTGATGATAAGGGCGTTGCGAAATATCTTAACTCTCCGGAAACAGATCTTTTCAAAAAAGGTTACACGCTTTACGGCTTCAACTTCGCTAAAGATATGGCCTACAAACAGCAGAAAATAATGGCTGTTGAAGGTTATATGGATGTTATAGCGCTGCATCAGGCTGGTTTTGAATATACTGTTGCGCCGCTTGGAACTGCACTTACCGAGAACCACATAAAGCAGCTTTGGAAAATCTCCAAGGAGCCAATTATGTGTATGGATGGTGATGCTGCCGGTTTGCGTGCCAGCAAAAAATTCGCTGAACAATATATTTCTCTGCTAGAGCCGGGCAACACAATTAAATTCGCATTCGTACCGAAAGGTTACGATCCTGATGAATTCGTAAAAGAGCAGGGCAGGGCAGCGTTTGAAAATATACTGAATAACGCAAAGCCACTTTCTGATGCTTTATGGGAAATAAATTATAGCGAAGCTACCCTTAATACCCCTGAACAGAAAGCCGACTTTGCAAAAAAGATGACATCTCTGGTAGAAACTATCCAGAACGCCTCGGTGAAGGATTTCTACAAGAAGGATTATTCTAACAGAATATACAAATTGGGCTTTTCCTCTCAAAATAAGTATAAGGCTGTTTCAAAAGATGTTATCACGCATGAGCTTAAAACAACATTATCTAAAAATTACAATAGGTTGGATTCTTTAAAAGAGCGACTATTCCTGCTTGTTGCTTTCAATCCTGAGCTTATCCTTCAGCACGAAGTGGAAGAGGTAATATCAGCATTAGAGCATAACAACAAAGTTGTTGAAAAACTTGCGGAAACTGTTATTAACTTCTGCGCTAATGTAGAACAATCCGGGGCTAATTTTATTGGGTTATTACAGTATCTTGAAATTCAAGAGCAGGTTGACCAAATTAACTACCTTAAGTCTAGTGCCCATAAGGAAGAATATACGTGGCAGGAAGATGCCGCCAGCAAAGCAATATTTGCATGGCGATATTTACTTGCTGAATATTATTTATGTTTAGCGGAAAGAGAAAAGGATAAACTCCATGAAACTTCTGATGCTGATCTATCCCTGTTATTTGAAAAGCAGCAGGTTATACAGTCACAGATTGTCAGTCTAACAAGGTTCAGAGACGAAAAAAGAGAAGAATTCGAGGAAATTGCTAACAACTAATTAAAGTAAAATATGCCATCTAAGAAAAAAACGAAAACTGCGAAGAAAGTAAAAAAGCCAGCAAAGAAAATCGTGGTTAAGGCAAAAGCTAAACCGAAAGCAAAGGTGAAACCTGCTAAGCCAGTGAAGAAGGCAAAAGCAAAAATTGTTATCAAGAAAAAACCTATCAAGGTTGTTAAACAAAAACTTTCCAAGGCGCAGCTAAAAGCAGAGAAAGCTAAAAATGCGAAAGAAAAAGCCGCGTTGAAAGCAAAAATTGCGAAAGAAAAAGCCATAGCTAAGCAAAAAGCCGCTAAAGAAAAGGCGTTGGCTAAAGAAAAGGCAGCCAAGGAAAAGGCCATAGCGAAACAGCAGGCAAAAGCAGAAAAGATAGCAGCAAAGCAGCAGCAGAAAAATGCAAAGACCGCAATAAAAATACTTGAAAAGGCACATGCATCACAAATAGAAAGGGGCGAAAAGCCTGAGAAAGAATATCCTGTTAAAACAAAAGCCGAGATAAAAAAGATACTTGAAACCGTTGTTGCCAAGCTAATTAAAACAGCTGCCAAGAAAAAAGTTGTTTCAATTGATGAGGTGAATAAACAGATACCGAAAGATCTTATCGATCCGAACTTTATTGAGAAGATTATTGAAGAGTGTGCGAAGCACAGCATAAAAATTCAGGAAAAACCTGGTATCGAAGACGATTTTGATGTTGAGATCGAAGACGAAGATGATTTCTCATTTACCCCGGTAGATGGTGAAGCCGCAGAAGCCGGCGCGACAGAAGCTGGAGAAGCTCAGGCAGCAGCCCCAGCGGCAGCAGCGGCAGGCAGTAGAACAGATGATCCTGTGCGTATGTATCTGCGTGAGATGGGTGGTGTTGATCTTCTTTCCCGCGAAGATGAAGTTGAAATAGCAAAGCGTATCGAAGAAGGTAAGAATAAACTTATTACAGTTCTTTGCGAAAGCCCACTTGCAATGCGTAGCTTCATTTCCTGGTATAACGACTTGAACACCGGTAAAATATTATTGCGCGATATAATCGATGTTGAAACCGCCTATGCAAAAGAAATGGGTATTGTTCTTGGTAGCGAAGAATCAGAGAATATCCTACCTATAAAACAGGTTGTAGAGGAAGATGAGGATGAAGATCTTAGAAAGAAGAAGAAAGAAAAAGATTCCTCGAAAGTAGATGACGAGGTAGAGGCCGAGCGTCGCAGACAGGAAGAGAATGAGGCTGCAGCGGTGGCTGAACTTGAAGGCGATGATGAATTTGGCTCTAACGTTTCCATTACAATAATGGAAGAAAAGATAAAGCCTATAATTATCGATAAACTTGGCGATATATCTGATCTGTGTGCAAAAACCCTTAAGTATCACGAAAGTATATTGCGCTTATCGCTTGATGGTAAAAAACCGCAGCCAAAAGATAAAAAGAATTTTGATGCCAACATTCTGAAGCTTGCTGAAAACATCAAGGACATATTACTTAATGATCCTTCCCAGCAGAAAATAATCAAAGATCTGTACGAGAACAACCAGAAGTTATTGCGCCTTGAAGGTGGTTTGAAACAGATAGCTGATAAGTATAAAATAAAATTTGAAGACTTCATCGCTAAATATCATGGCAATGAAATGAATACTGACTGGCTAGATGACCTTCGCGATTCTAAGGATAAAAAATGGCAGGATTTCGCTAATCTTAACTCAGAAAAAATAGTTAAAATCAGGAAAGAGATAGCCTCTATCGCAGAGAAAATGGGCACTGATATCGCTGAATATAAATCTATCGTAAGTGCTATCCAGAAATCTGAAACGGAAACAAAACGCGCCAAAAAAGAAATGATCGAGGCGAATTTACGTTTAGTTATCTCTATCGCAAAAAAATATACTAACCGCGGTCTGCAATTCCTTGATCTTATTCAGGAAGGAAATATCGGTCTGATGAAAGCGGTTGATAAATTCGAATATCGCCGTGGTTACAAATTCTCTACCTATGCAACATGGTGGATACGTCAGGCGATAACACGTTCTATCGCAGATCAGGCGCGTACAATTCGTATCCCTGTTCACATGATAGAAACAATAAATAAAATTGTTCGTACTTCGCGTCAGATGTTAAATGAAATAGGTCGCGAACCAACCCCGGAAGAAATAGCGAAGAAACTTTCGATGCCGGTTGACAAGATTAAAAAGGTAATGAGAATAGCCAAAGAACCTGTTTCACTTGAAACCCCTGTGGGTGACGAAGATGGCAGTTTCCTTGGTGATTTCATCGAAGACTCTAATGCGTTGCTACCTCTAGATGCAGCGGTTCAGGAAAGTCTTCGTGAGGCTACTACTAAAGTTCTTGCTTCTCTAACTCCTAGGGAAGAAAGAGTTCTAAGGATGAGATTTGGTATTGGTATGAATACCGATCATACCCTTGAAGAAGTAGGGCAGCAATTCTCGGTTACGCGTGAACGTATACGTCAGATCGAGGCAAAGGCACTAAGAAAACTTAAGCATCCGAGCAGGGCAAGAAAAATGAAAGGCTTTTCAACCGAGTAAGTTTTTTAACCAAATAATGTTGATGTTTTGAGATTTGATATATTAAAGATATTTCTTTTTGTTTTTATCTGTACCTCACTAGTTCTTGATCCAGCTGAGG
>CAZLZP010000001.1:6210-73933 GCA_964564045.1 uncultured Rickettsiales bacterium | reverse complement strand
TCAACCTAGAAAAATCGTCAGGCCGGCACCCCAAAAGCCCGGCACTGTGAAAAAATACACGGCTGGTTCTATAACTCCTGTAGCAAAGCCTGTTCCTGGAAATACTGTTTCCGTTTCGCAGCAACCTGTACCAACTCAGCGCACCTCAGCTCAACCTCTTTCTCCACTTGTTAGAAAAGTATCAGCTAATTCCATTACACCGGCTACATCTTCAAATTTTGAAAGAATGTCAGCAAGCCTGGTCACCAAAGATCCTGCCGTAAGAACCAGAACGGTTGAAGTTAGTGCTAATAGAAGTTTTGCAAAAATTCTTTCTGAGCTTGGTTTTAATCAAAGGCAAATATCTGGCATTGCCCAAAGGCTGGCCAGAGAAGCAAGCTTTTTAATTGCCTCAGCCCCTTTAGGTCAGCAGGTAATCCTTACTGAAAAGACCGAGGGTAATAAAAGAAAGCTAATAGCAATGCAGATACCAACAGAAAAATATAATGTTAAAATATCCAAGAACCGCCTGGGCGTAATGGAGATAAAAAGAGATATCAGAAAAGATGCTCCGGCATTGTCAAAAACCAGATATTATTACAGATCGGGCATTATACAAACAACTATAGCGGCTTTAGGAACCAGACTTCAGGTGCCTGAGGTTGTAACAAGTAAAGCCGTAAGGGTATTGAACAGCAAGGTTAATACAGCGCAGGTAAGAAGAGGCGACAAACTGGATATGTTATATGAGTACACATATAATGTAGCGGGAGAACAAACTGGCTTAAAATTACTATATGTTAATCTTTTCTCTAAGGGTGTAAGAACGGAAGGCTTCAGATATTCTCCTGATGGAAAAGATACCGGCGAGTTCTTTGATCCGAACGGCAATTCATTTACGAAATCAATGTTGGCAAGCCCACTGCGTGGCAGACACAGAATAACATCAGGCTTTGGATATCGCAGACATC
Source organism: uncultured Rickettsiales bacterium (assembly GCA_964564045.1). GTDB lineage: Bacteria > Pseudomonadota > Alphaproteobacteria > Rickettsiales > UBA8987 > JAMHZE01. The sequence goes on along the minus strand of CAZLZP010000001.1, from coordinate 72,983 downwards.
CTATACTGGGGCGAAGGTTGCTGCACACAGGCGTAGATTTTGGAGCAAAAAGGGGTGAGCCAATTTATGCTGCTGGTGAAGGCACCATAGATAAATTCGGTCGTTTTGGCGGGTATGGTAATTTCATTCGTATAAAGCACGATAGCATGTGGAGCACGGCATATGGCCACATGAGTGCCTTTGCGCGAGGCATGTACAGGTGGAAAAGGGTTAAGAAAGGTGAACTTATCGGTTACGTTGGTACAACCGGTCGTTCAACAGGCCCACATCTTCACTTTGAATTACAAAGATACGGTACCGCAATAGATCCACTTCGGGCTAAACTTCCTGCAGGCGGCAAGAAACTTATCGGGAAAGACCTGTATAACTTCAGACAAGCAGCTAACCGCATAAGAGTACTGGCAAATACATATAAAAACAGGTAATTTTTTGTAATTAAAAAATGCTTTGATAGTTTGTTGATTAGATATATAAAACACAAAAAAATATGGCCAAGTTCAACACATTAAGCGATCTTCTAAAGCTGGACCTTAACGGGAAAAGAGTACTTCTCCGTGCAGATCTTAACGTGCCTGTAAAAGCTGGTAAGGTTTCTGACAACACGCGTATAGTTGGCTTGGTTCCAACTATCTCTCAGTTATTGGATAAAAAGGCGAAGGTGGTTATAATTTCCCACTTTGGTCGTCCGGAAGGTAAGTTTGATAGCAACTACACGCTTTCTACAATAGTAGATGATGTACAAAGCGCGCTGAAGGAACATACCAACAAAAACATTGTAGTAAAATTCGGTTTAGATTGCGTTGGTGCTGCGGCTAAGGAAGCGGTTGAATCGCTAAAACCGGGAAACGTTGTTATACTTGAAAATCTTCGTTTCCATAAGGAAGAGGAAGAGAATGATCCTGCTTTCTGTAAACAGCTAGCATCTCTGGGTGATTACTATATTAACGATGCTTTCTCATGTTCACACCGTGCGCACGCTTCAATATCAGGCGTTGCAGAGTTGCTTCCGGCCTATGCCGGCCTGCTTCTGGAAAAAGAAGTAGATTGCCTATCAAAAGCATTACACGAACCAGAAAGACCAATGGGCGCTATAGTTGGCGGCTCTAAAATTTCTTCCAAGATAGATCTGCTATACTCGCTTATAGATAGGGCGAACTACATATTCATTGGCGGTGGTATGGCCAATACATTCCTTCACGCTAAGGGCATCAATATCGGCGCTTCTTTATGTGAACACGATCTTAAAGGGAAGGTGCTGGAAATACTGAAAATAGCCGAAGATAAAGGCTGCAGCATAATGTTACCGGTAGATGTTGCTGTTGCAAAGTCTATCACTGGCGGCAAAAATTCAAGGCTTGTTTCTGTCAATAAAGTTCCGGCTGAATACATGATACTTGATATTGGTACGCAAACAGTTGTTGAGTGGAACAACACGATAGCAAAATGTAAAACGCTGATATGGAATGGGCCTGTTGGGGCAATTGAATACCCGCCGTTCGATAATGGTTCAATAGCTCTTGCAAGGTCGGTTGTATATTTCACAAAGAATCAGAACCTGAATTCGGTTGCCGGTGGCGGTGATACTATTTCTGTTATCTCTGCAGCAGGTTTGAAAGATTCATTCAGCTATATTTCTACGGCTGGCGGTGCGTTCCTTGAATGGCTGGAAGGCAAGAACCTGCCTGGCATTAAAGCGCTGATAGATTGTGCTGAAGGTGGAAGCAAGAAGAAGGCTGCTAGCCAATAGCATTTCTAATTTCTTTCGCGAATTTTACGCAGTTTGAAACTGCGGTTTTGGTATCTTTTTCAATTATATTTATGAAGGCCGAGCCTATAACAATGCCGTTACAGCCGGTAGAAGCTATATCTTTTGCGGTTTTTGCATCTTTAATACCGAAGCCTACGCAGATAGGTAATTTGGTACTTTTTCTTAGCCTGTTAACTGAAGTTTTAACTTCTTTTGTAACCGCACTTTTAACACCGGTAACGCCTGCAACGGAAATATAGTAAACAAACCCGCTGGCATTTTTAGTTATTATCTTTGCCCTTTTTTCATCAGTAGTTGGGGTTGTAAGCCTTATCATATCAAGCTTTTCTTTATTGGAATATTTTGTGAATTCCGCTTCTTCTTCCGGTGGCAGATCAACAATTATAACGCCATCTACCCCGTTCTTTTTAGCATCTTTGCAGAATTTATCGCAGCCATAAACGAATATAGGGTTGTAATATCCCATTAATACTATTGGTGTGTGGTTGTTATTTTTTCTGAAATTATTAACGATATCAAAACAGGTTTTAATATTGTATTTGGTTTTTAGCGCTCGCGCCGCCGCCCTTTGAATTGTTGGGCCTTCAGCCATTGGGTCAGAAAAAGGCATGCCAAGTTCAATAATATCAACTCCTGCGGAGGGCAGCTTTTCTAACAATTCTGCTGTAATCTTTTTATTCGGGTCGCAGGCCATTATATAGGAAACGAACGCTGTCTTTTTCCTTTTTTTCAGCTCGGCGAATTTATTTTTTATTCTGCTCACGGAAATACCGGTGTAAAGTTAAGGCCCATGCCTTCATCCAGCCCGAACATAATATTCATGTTCTGAACCGCCTGTCCGGAAGCACCTTTTGTAAGGTTATCTATGGCCGATATTATTATACTTTTACCTTCAATACGGTCAGCAAATACATTTATTAATGCTTCATTCGTAGATGCAACATCACGTATGGTAGGCACATAGGCGCCCTTTGCTACCTTAACGAATTTCTCACCATTATATTTATTTTCAAGGACGGTTTTCAGATCAGCGGCTGTAGCGCCTTTCTCATTTTCCACATAAATTATTGAAAGCATACCGCGATTGATAGGTACAACCTGCGGTGTGAAAGTTATCATAAGCTTGTCTTTTGCGGCTATAGCCAGTTCCTGCTCTATCTCGGAAACGTGGCGGTGCCCGGCAAGACCATAAGGTTTAAGGTTCTCGTTAATTTCGGTGAACAGATTGCCTTGCACTGCCTTACGCCCAGCGCCGCTGATACCAGATTTAGAATCAGCAATAATGTTTGTTTTCTTGATAAGCTTTTTCTCAAGTAAAGGTATAAGTGGCAGTAAAATTGAAGTTGGGTAGCAACCCGGGCAAGCAACAAGCTTGGCTTTCTTTATTTCTTCACGCTTTATTTCTGTAAGTCCGTACACAGCGCCTTTTTGTAGTTCAGGAGCCTGGTGCTTATTTCCATACCATTTTTCATATTCATCAAGGCTGGTCAAACGGAAATCAGCCGAGATATCTATTATTTTAACATGAGAAGGTATCTTTAAGGCATATTCCTGAGTGGTGCCGTGTGGCAGGCACATGAACGCTGCATCCACGCCTTTAAAATCCTCTTCTTCGAATTTAATAAGCTTTGGCAGCCCAGCATTTGCCAGGTGAGGGTAGCTTTCGGCAAGCTCTTTGCCTGCGTTAGAATCAGCCAGCAGCGACTTTATTTTAGCCTTTGGGTGGTTAAGCAATATACGAATAAGCTCAGCGCCTGTGTAACCGCTTGCACCAACAACTGTAACATTGATTGTCATATGAATTTCCTAATCTTATTGGAATATATCTTATAAATTTCAAAAATAATAAAGAAAATTGTTCAGTAAGAATAATTTGACGCTTTAGCGCCCGAAGGGTGCGAAGCCAGAAGGCAAGCATCAAACAAAAAAGGCTGGAGAATTTCCAGCCTTTAAATGTAATATCGAAATTCTCGATCGATTAACGTTTAGAGAACTGGAATCTTGCACGGGCTTTCTTGCGACCGTATTTTTTCCTTTCAACAACTCTTGAATCACGGGTTAGGTAGCCACCTGTGCGAAGAGATTTGTGATTAACTTCCGGGTTATAATTATCAAGCGCGCGAGATATACCATGACGAACCGCACCAGCCTGACCAGAAAGACCACCACCTTCAACGGTGCAGAATACATCATACTTACCAGCATTTTTAGTAGCTTCTAACGGTTGGTTGATTATCATTTGTAGAACAGGACGAGCGAAATATTTTTCAACAGATTTGCCATTAACAGTTATTTTGCCGGTACCAGGCTTTATCCAAACGCGGGCAGCTGCAACTTTTCTACGGCCTGTGCCATAAGCGCGGCCTTTAGAATCTATAACAGCTTTGCGAGGAGCTGTTTCATTTTCATTAGCAGCAACTTCAGCTACAGCTTCTGTAGATTTTTTAGCTTTTGCAGATTTTTTAGCTTCTGTAGGAATATTTATCATTTTAATACCTTAGTTAGATTTTTTATTTTTACGGTTTTTAGCGCCTATATCTAGTATTTTAGGTTGTTGCGCAGTGTGAGGGTGTTCCGCACCTGTATAAACAAACAATTTTTTGAACATATCTCTTCCAAGTATATCTTTTCTAGGAATCATTCTTTGAACGGCTTTCTCGATGATCCTTTCAGATTTACCCTCAAGGTGAAGAAGGCGAGGAGAAGCTTCTTTTATACCACCTGGGTGGCCAGTATGACGGAAATACTGTTTATCTTCATATTTGTTGCCGGTGAACACAGCTTTCTCTGCGTTTATAACGATAATGAAATCGCCCACATCAGTAGAAGGTGTATAAGTTGGCTTGTGTTTGCCGCGCAGAACTTTTGCAATTTCTGTCGCCATACGACCAACAACCAGGTCAGTTGCATCAACAACGAACCAATCTCTTTTAACTTCCGCGTGTTTCGCGTATTTTGTAGCTTTAACTGCCATATATCTCTCAAAAATAATAGTTTACAACAGCCTTATTGGCTGAAGGGGCCTCTATTTCGCAGATAATAGTGCTTGTGTCAAGCCAATATTTCACATAAAAGAAGACCCATGAAAACAGTAGTTATTGGAACAGGATATGTTGGTTTAGTATCAGGCACTTGCTTTGCCGAGCTTGGGGCAGATGTTACCTGTGTCGATATTGATAAAAAGAAGATAGAGAGCCTTAAAAAAGGCAAAATACCTATATTTGAGAATGACTTAGAGGGGTTAGTTAATAAGAATTTCAAGGCCAGAAGGCTTAAATTCACCTCAGACCTAAATACAGGCCTAAGTTCAGCTGATATTATATTCCTGGCTGTTGGCACGCCTTCTGCCAAAGATGGTTCGGCCGATCTTACATATATATATAGCGCTGCCAAAACCATCGCAAAAAATGCCAAGAATGGGGCCATTATAGTTACTAAATCTACCGTTCCGGTGGGCACCAACGATAAAATTAAACAGGTTATCCAAAAGGCTAATCCTAAGCTAAAGTTTGAAGTGGCTTCCAACCCAGAATTTTTGAGGGAAGGTGCGGCGGTAAAAGATTTCATGGAGCCAGACAGGGTAATTATCGGCACAAACAACAGTAAAACCTTTGAAAAGGTGGCTTCGCTATATCGCCCAATAAATAATGTTAAAATATTGAATACCGATATCCGTACCGCTGAAATGATAAAATATGCGGCAAATGCCTACTTAGCTATGCGTGTTTCATTCATTAACGAGGTTTCCGATATATGCGAAGCAGCAGGGGCTGATGTTGAAAAAGTAGCTGAAGGTTTGGGGCTAGATAAGCGTATTGGTAACAGGTTCCTGAAAGTTGGCCCTGGTTTTGGGGGTAGTTGCTTCCCTAAAGATACTAAAGCCTTCGAGAAAATTGCTAAAGATGCAGGCTCGCCAACAAAAATTATTTCTTCAGTTATAGAAGCTAACGATAAGCGCAAAGTTAGCATGGCAAAAAAGATAATCAAATCTGCCGGGGGCTCTGTAAAAGGCAAGAATATTGGTGTTCTAGGTATCGCATTCAAGGCCAATACAGATGATATCCGTGATTCTTCAGCGCTGGTTATAATAGAAGAATTGCTTAAAGCCGGCGCAAAAGTTTTCGCTTATGATCCTGAAGCGATGGAAAATGCCCGCTCTCACTTCTCGTCGTTCCTAGCGAATGCGAAGCAATCCAGTCTTAAATTCTGCGGTTCTAAAGAAGAGGTAGTAAAGAACTGCTCCGTAATTTCCATTATTACCGAATGGCCAAGATTTGCCAGCCTTGAACTAACAACCCTTAAAGGCAAAACCCTGGTAGATCTTCGTAATCTGTACCATCCTAAAGATATGAAAGGCATTAAGTATATTAGCTTGGGTCGATAGATAAAATCTATCAATAATATAAAATCAATCGATTTCATGTATAGTTATAATATGGTATAATGTAGTTATACAAAGAAATAACTATATGAGAGATATACAGAAAACATCAACATACTGCCTAATGCACTTCGTGGTGGCATTTATCGTAGCTTATACAGTTAGTGGTAATATGGCTATTGCATTATCAATTTCAGCTATAGAGCCTTTAGTACAAACATTCTGCTTCTTCTTTCACGAAAAAGCGTGGAAAAAGCTTGATGAGAACAGATTAGCCTAGAAGATCATCAAACACAGGTGGTTTGAAAGTTTCAGGTTTCATAACCTTGCCATCTTCGCGGAATTTAACGGTTCCATCAGGGTGAAGTTTCGAAAGATTGCTATCTAAAACACGGTGGAAGCCTTCCTCGGTTTTTAGTTTTGCTTCCTCGTGGTTACAGCCTTTCTGGCGGAATAATTTATATGCAATGTTAAGCGCTATAACAGAAACATCAAAAGCGCCATCAAGCACTTCAACTTCATCTTTTTCTTTTAATGCAGCGCCAAGTTCGTTGAATTCTTCCTGCAATAAATTGCTGTAAGAAAATTCCAGATACTCCCAGGTTACCTTGTTTCTAGCCAGTTCCAGCTTATCGCTGAATTCTGCGTTCTTGCTAACAACTGATTCTTCGGTTTCAAATTTATGTTTTAATTTTGCACTCATTATTTTCTCCCTCTCGATTTATTTTTTAATTTAGCTTCTTCGTTCGTATTAGCAACAAGTTTAGTATCAGAATATTTTTTAAATAATGTGCTCAGCGCGGCTCCAAATTCTTCGGCCATTTCCTTAGTGTGATTTGGAGTTGGGTTAACACGCAAGCGTGCGCTGCCTATTGGTACAGTTGGTGCAAAAAGTGGCGTTACGGCAATGTTATATTCATTTAGCAAATCACTTGCTATCAGGCTAGTTCTCTGTTCATCACCAATAATTATAGGCACTATGTGCGCTTCGTTATTTAAAAATTCTATGTTATGTTTCTTCAGCACTTTTTTAAATTCCCTGATAACTTTTTTGTGCTTATCTCGAAGTTCAGTACCTTCAGCTGAATCTATGATATTTATTGCCGCCAATGCCGCCGCCGCGGTATCAGGTGAAAGGGCAGTGGTATAAATAAAATTACGCGAATTATGCCTTAAAAATTCTATCATATCCGTGCTACCGGTAACATATCCACCCGCTGAACCTACCGATTTACCTAGGGTTCCACAGATAAGATCAATATCATCAAGAAGGCCAAGTTCTTCGGCCAGGCCGGTGCCTCGCTTGCCAAAAATACCTATGGCGTGTACTTCATCAAGATATAACAATGCATTATATTTATTCTTTAATTCAACTATTTCCTTCAATTTTGCCTTATCACCGCTCATTGAATAAACTGATTCGACAACAATAATTATAGGCCTTTCATCAGAGGCCGTGCGTATCTCTTTCAGTTTATTTTCAAGCCCGGCAATATCATTATGTTTGAATATATATTTAGATGCCGCACTTATTCTAATGCCATCAATGATCGAAGCATGATTATTTTCGTCTGAAAGGAAGACAGCATTCTTAAATATTCTTCCCAAAGCTCCCAAAACGCCAATGTTAGCATCAAGCGCTGAAATATGCACCAGCGCCTTTTCCTTACCATGCCAGCTGGCTATCTTCATTTCCAGGTCATTCAAAATTTTGGAGGTGCCCAGTACATTTCTTGTTCCGCCTGAACTTGTACCAGATTTTTTAACGGTATTTATTTTTGCAGCTATAACTTTTGAGTGTGTAGAAAGCCCTAAGTAATTGTTATTTCCCCATATAATAACTTTGTTGCCGTTCTTTTCATTTATTCCGTAAGGGGCATTTTCAGCAATAGAAGATATAAGCGGGTAATCTCTGAAGAGTTTTTTCCGCTTTATCTCCAGCAGATTTCTTTCTGCTTCTTTATCGTAGTTTATGAACATTAGCTTAACCGCTGTTTATGCGGCTGCTACTATATCAGTATTTTTGAAATGGTCACCCTTAAAAAGCAGTGGTTCACCCAAATATTTTGCGGTGGCATAAGCGAAGCAATCACCAAAAGCAAGGCCACTATCAGGGAATTTCTGCTTGCCGTAGAACCTGTAGGCTTCACGTGCCAGATCTACAATATTTTCATCAACATCATATATTCGTATATCGGCCTTTTTAAAGAAGGTATCAAGTTCGCGAGAGCCAACATCACGGAATTTGTTCTCTACATAGGCGGAAACCTCAAAATAATTTACCGCAGATATATAAACATGGTCACTTTCCTGTATTGCATTGGCGAACAGCTTTGCATCATCTTCAAGATTTAGTATCGAAATGATCGCAGATTTATCTACTATCATAAGCTACCTCCATCAGTAGTGTTGTTATATTGATTGATTTTTAGAATTCGGTTCGCAATTTTTAGCAATTCATCAGCTATTTTGTGTTTTTTCTTGTACGACTTAACTTTCTCGCTTTCAAGCTTCTCTCTAACCGCTTCTGTAACGGCATGCGTCATCGATTTGCCAGTTATCTTCGATAATTCTTGGGCCAGTTTATATGTTTCTTTATTCTTTATATTCAGCATGTTTTAACATATTAGGTAGAATTATATAAATATTTATAGAAATCTAGAATTATACACAAACGGAAACAGCAAATATTTGCCTGATTTTGATAAGTTTAATGGTTTAAAGTGGGAAATTTACAACGTAACTATGCTACTTTAGAATCTTTGGGAGCAATCCCTTCTTTCTTGAAGAACTGCTTTATGTTGCGTACGGCCTGGCGTGTTCTTTGTTCATTTTCAATGAAAGATATACGAACATATTCATCACCATGAAGACCAAAGCCTGCACCAGGAGAAACAGCTACTTTAGCCTCTTTTAAAAGCAGTTTAGCAAATTCTACCGAGCCCATACTTCTAAATTTTTCAGGTATTCTTGCCCATAGGAACATAGAAGCTTTAGGTGGTGTTATATCCCAGCCAGCTTTAATTAACCCATCGCACATAATATCGCGGCGGGAATGATATAAATTCCTGAAGCCCTCAACGCAATCTTGCGGGCCGTTCAGAGCGTGTGTAGCTGCTATTTGTATTGGCATGAAACTGCCGTAATCTAGGTAAGATTTAACACGTTTCTGAGCCTTGATTATTTCTTTATTGCCAACGCAGAAACCAACTCTCCAGCCAGCCATTGAATAGGTTTTACTTAAGGTGGTGAATTCAACCGCTACATCTTTAGCATTTTTAACCTGCAAAACAGATGGCGGAGGGTTGTTATCGAAATAAATTTCGTTGTAAGCCAAATCAGATATAAGAATAACATTATATTTTCTGCAAATATCCACAAGCTCTTGATAGAACGAGATATCAACAGTTTCAGAGGTTGGGTTGCAAGGGTAGTTAACCACAATAGCAAGTGGTTTTGGATTTAAAGTTTCAATAGCGTGCTTGAATTTAGGTAGTAAATCAGTTGCAGTATCAACCGAGAAATCTCTCGGAATAGAATGAATAGCGGCCTCAGCAAGCATAAAGCCATATGTGTGAATGGGGTAGCTAGGGTCTGGCACAATTATATTATCACCAGGCTTAGATATAGCTACAGCCAGATGATACAAACCTTCCTTTGAACCCTGTGAACAGGTTATTTCTGTTTCCGGATCAAGGTCTACATGGAACCTTCTTTCGTAATAACCTGCAACCGCTTTGCGCAAACCAAGCAAGCCCTGAGATACGCCGTAACCATGGATATCAGGGCGAGAGATGGTTTCTTTCATTTTTCTGATAACATGCTCTGGTGCAGGGGAATCGGGGTTGCCCATGCCAAAATCTATAATATCCTCACCGCGTTTTCTTGCCTCGGCCTTTGCATAATTTACTTCAGCAAAAACGTAAGGCGGAAGCCTTTTAATGCGGTAAAACTCTTCATATTTGATTTCATTACTCATACTAAGGGATAGTTTTACTCAGGAAAATATCAATTGAAAGGGGATTCTTAGGGTTTATCGATTAAGGTCGGCTGGCCTTTTCTCTAAGATCGTTAGCTTTCTGCACTTCCATTAGCTCCCTGCAGGCATCACTTATATCAGCCTTGGCAATGGTAGATTCCTTTTCAATTAGCTTTCTAAGGCGCTCTTTAATAAAGTCGAACATAAAATTTATCTCACCCTGATCAAGTTTTCCTGCCCCGTAATCACGAATTACGTTAACTGCAATATCACAAGCTTGTTTATATTCGCCCCTACCTTCGTATATGAAGGCCTGCAACTGCCTGGTCCATATAGGAATATCAAGATCTTTGGGAAGTTCGGCAAGTTTTTTTGCTATTCTTAGTGCGCGATCAGTATCATTAAGCTTATGCTTGGCATAATATATAGCCTGAGAATACCACCACCAGTTTTCAGACGGGTGTTTATCAGAATGAAGCTCAAGAAAATCTACAACATAAGGTATATCACCCGCAGAATCCTGTGTTGACCCATAATAATAAGCAACTATATATGCTATAAGGTTTGAATCAGAATCAACCTCATCCAAAAGAACCCACCACCTGTACAGTCTTTCAAAGTTATAGTCTTTTAATGGGGTTACCCTGCCGAATGTATCACCAAGGAACTGCATGATATAACCGTTATAACGGAAAGTAAGCTGTTCATCACCGAACGAGAAGGCTTTCAGCATTTCTTTTGAAGGCGCGGCGGGAACCACTTCCAGCTCAGGCTTGATGCTTCTGGTGCCTTTCCATTCAACCTTAGCAGAGCTTTCGAAACCAGATCTTATTCCATTCCAGAAGAAGAATTGTAATGTTAACAGAAAGAATATGAACAGGGTAAGTGTATTAGTTTTTTTCATAAAGAAAAAGCAACCTAAAACTGTTTACGTTTAAAGTCTATCGCTGCCATTGTAAGCAATAAAGGAACATAAATTGCAGTTTGCACAACCGGTATGAACCAGTTGAATTCTGAGAAATTAACGCCATATATAAGCCATTTGCTTTGGCAGAACAGATCAAGCCTTGGAAGCAGATAAGAGGCAAGCCAGATAACCTTATGTGAATAAAAATCGAAACTCAGTATCTCTGTTGCCGGATGTTTTTCCAGTACATATGAAAAGAACCCGATCATTCGGGATATTATATAAAAGCCAAAACTTAACATAACAGATGAAACAGATGATTTAAGTATGATAGAAGCAAACACCGAGAAGGCTATCACTATAAGTATCTCGAACTCCATTGTGGTGGCCCAGAATGAAAGGCCCTTATAATTAAATCCGTAGAACGACATTATGAATAAAGTTATAACGGCAACTATTATTGTGGCTACAACCGAAAAGCCTAGCCAGTAAGATACCACAAATTGTTCGCGAGATATCGGGCGGGATAGCATCAGTTCAATCTCTTTATTTTCGAAGGCCCTTCTAACGTGAAAGCAGACAAATACTATCATGCCTACCACCAGAATAATTCTGGTAGAGCCGGCGGTGAAGCTTGAAGCTATTTCGTTCTTTTCTACAAGTACTGTAGAACCCATGAAGTACGAGATGAACACGGCAACCAGAAGCGAGCCCAGAAGGCCCATAAAAAGCCAGTCACGCAATGCGGTAAGCAGAACATATCTAATAGTGGTAATCATGGAATGTAAATTAACGCTTACTGAAGATTTGTAAAGATTTTAGTTTGGCATGAACTTTGTTCTAGCCGTTGTAAACTTTTTGTAGAAATCTTCATCTTCAACTGAAACGCCTTTACCAGGAACTATGGTAGCTTTTATAAAGATAACAGTTTCAATATTCGTGGTTGTTTTACTAACACCTTTAAAGGCATTACCGAAATAAGGAATTCTTGAAATACCAGGTAAGCCAGTATCAGTATTTTCAGATCTTTCTTCAAGCAAGCCACCAATAACCATTATCTCGCCATTCTTAATGCGCAGCATAGTATCAAGCTCTCTGGTATCAACCACTGGTATTTTTGAGGAGAAAGAATCCAGATTTAGATTATCCTCACCGGCCGCAATAATTTGTGCGCCCGGATCTTCAACCCTAGACGTAACTCTTGTTAAAGTAGGCCTTACACTCATAAGTACTTCACTCTTCTGAAGATCAATAGAAGGTTGCAGCGTAAGCACAACCCCAATAGGAACACTTCTTATGTTAGTTGATACAGAGTTCTGGTCATTCGAACCGCCGGCACTGGTAGTTGTGGTACTATTCTGTTCAACCTCAAAATATACTTCATTGGTAGAGAAATTAAGCACGGCAAACTGATTATTAAGCGCGCTTATTCTTGGGTTGGAAAGAGAGCGGGTAGTGCCGAATGTTTGTAATAATTCTATAGATGAAGCAATAGTGGCATCTTCACCGAACAGGGTTGAAGGCAATAAAGACAACTTGAAACTATCACCGTCTAACTGATCAATAGCTGCTTCTGCAGCTCCTAAACTACCACCAATAGCAAGGTTATTAGTTGTGCTGGCTCCTTTTGTTACAAGGTTCCAGTTTATACCACTGCTGTATTCATCACTAAGGTTAACTTCAACAACCCTTGCTTCAATTAGCACCTGAGAGGTAAGTTCAATATGAACTCTGTCTAAATATTCCTTAACAGCTGCATGTTGTTTATCAGTGGCAATTAAAGAAATCATCCCGGCATTCTTGTTCACAGATATTATACCACTGCTGCCAGCAGAAGCATCTTGCCCTTCAGCAGGGGCGGCCTTTTTACTGGTATACATAGAAAGAATTTTTGTAACGCCATCAGATATGTTCTTCCAGATATCACCATCACCAGACTGAGAATCTAAGGAAGAATTAGAGCCGCCAGCAAAAGTACCGCCTCCGGCATTACTGTCGCTCTCGCTGTTTCCCGAAGAATTAGAGCCGCCTGATTCTGAGCCGCCAACAGAGAAAGAAGTATTAATGCTCGACTGAGATTTTCTGGTTATATCAAGTAAGTTGAATTTGTAATTTTTTACGTAAGGGTTATCACCTTCTATTTTTAATATACCATCAGAGAAAGAATATCTCAGGCCGGCCATTTTGCATATTCTGTCAATAACCTGAGAGAAAGGCTTATCTTTCGCAATAAATATTATACCGCCGCTTATATCCTGGTCTATTTCAACATCAACCTCGGCCCTTCTTGCCAACTCAACTATAACATCTTTAAGCGGAACATTTTCGTTCACAGAAATAGAAACAAGCTTATCGCTTATAAGAGTTTGCTCTTCAGGATCTTCCAGAAGGTCGGTAAGATTAGGCATTTTTATTTTAGGGGTAACCGGGCCGGTGGCTGCCAGGAATTTTCTGTCGGTGTTGATAACTCCCTCATAGTCAGCCCTGCTCAGGTCGCCGTATGGATCAAGCTTATCTTTTGGATTGCTGAACCAGCTATCTTCTCTTTTCGGGAATGTTTTATAACCTTCTTTTCTTGTTTCGTCGTAATCGTTGTTCATCTGGCACGAGAAGGTTGCCCCGGAAAGAAAAAGAGTAATAAATAATTTTTTGTAGCTACTTGTCATCATTTTAATGAAAAAACACCATTCCCCTATTCTGAATATATATCTAAATATTATAAATAGGTAAAAAAAATACTAATAAATCAATTCTTGCACAAACGTTATTAATTTTTGATTGCTTTCCGGGAAAGCGACACAAAAAAGCAACGAAAGTGATAAAGCGGGTCCGAATGGAAAGATATCACCCTTCTTCAGAATTTTCCATATTATAGCAATAACAATTCCAGTTGCACCAGATATAAAAAGAAAAATGGAAAGACTTTCTATTGATAAGAAAGTACCGGCTGCCAGAAAGAATTTAACATCACCAAGGCCAAGGCCCTCTTTCTTTTTCCAGAAGAACATTAGGTACCTTAGCGCCAGCGCCAGCGCCAGGTAGAATAAAGGCATGAATAGATACTGCTCCATGCCAGAGTTATTGTAAATGGCATATGCCAGGCCAGTCAGGAATATAAGAATGTTTACCTCATCGGGAATGATATAATGCTCAAAATCTACGGCAAAAATAATGATGGTGGCAAATACCAATATGCAAATTATCACTGTTTTGAATGTTGGTCCGAATAAGTAGGCCGAGAGTATAAAACCTGCCACCATCAGTAATTCTATCAAAAGATACGTACTGCCGAATTTGGTTTTACAATATCTGCATTTTCCCAGCGTGAATATATATGTCAGCAGCGGAATAAGGTCTAGGGCGCCTAGTGTATGGCCGCACTTGCTGCAGGCAGATCTTTTGCTTACCCAGTTAATTTCTCTTGGCAATCGGTATATCAAAGCTGTTGCAAAACTGCCGAATAAAGCACCAAAAAGGCCAGACAGAAGCAATAGAAATAACCTATCTTGTAATAAACTTTCCATAAAATAATATTTAGTGTATTTTGACTAATATGAGTGAAGAAAATAAAGAGAATAATCAACAAGAAACTGCCGCACCTATGCAGCCGGCAGAAATTTTATCCAGCCTGCAGGGTTTTGGTGATATAAAACTCAACATGAAGGTATTGCTGGGCAAAATTAAAATGCCTATAGGCCAGTATCTTAAAATAACCCGCGGTTCAATAGTTGAACTTGGAAAGGGAAGGGCCGAATCGCTTGATCTGATAGTTGACGGAAATAAAATTGCGGAGTGTGAGGTTGTTCTTTCTCCGGAGTCTGAAAAGGTTGGGGTTGAAGTTACAAAATTATACAAACCTAAGAAATTCTAATGCGCGTAGGTATAATCGGAACAGGTTTGATCGGCGGTTCGCTGGCTTTGGCGCTTAAGGCATCAGGCAGGCATAAGGTGTATTGCTGGAACAGAAGGGCAGAGGTCTCTAAAAAAGCTGTTAAGCTTAATGCGGTTGATAAATATTTTGATTCGGTTGAGCAGCTTGCCGAGAATTCAGAAGTAATAATAATAGCAACACCGCTGGGCTCGTATTCTGCTATCTGTAAAAAACTTTTAAAATATCTTGATGGTAAAAGAATAATCTCTGATGTCGGGTCAGTAAAATTTGCACCGGTGCAGCAGGCTCTTAAAACTATTCCTGAAAAATACAAAAGCTTCTTTGTGCCAGCGCACCCAATAGCAGGTAAGGAAAAAGGCGGTATTGAGCACGCTTCAGCTAACCTGTATAAAGGTAAAAAACTTATCATATGCAAAACTGCAAACTGTAAAAAAGGCAAAAAAATTGCTGAACTTTGGCGTGATGCAGGGGTCGAGATTGAATTTCTAAATGCAAAAAAGCACGATGAGATATATGCTTATGTTTCGCACTATGTTCAATATATAAGCCATAGTATCTCTAAAATATTCCCGAAGGGTGGGGGAGAGTTTTCCCGTCTGATGAACTCTCCGGAAGACATGTGGGTTGAAATATTCAAATTCAATTCAGAAAATCTGAAAAAAGTTCATAAGGAATTCTTAAGTTCATTTTTACGCAAACTTAAATATGTATCTTCGTATAGTGGTAAAAACGAGTTCGATGTTGCGGCAAAAATAATTGCCAGTTCCTACATCGATATAATACCTTTAAAATACACAGAATATGCTGGTTCTGGCTATAAAAGCTTTACTTCTGTGGTTACAAATGCTAAACAATCTGGCAAGAAAATATCGCCTGAGAAGGTTTCTAAAATATTAAGCAAGGTATATAATGAGCTCAAAAAAGCAAAATTCTAGAAGTACTGTTGCGGTATATCCCGGTACGTTCGATCCTATAACGCTTGGCCATATTGATGTTGTTATAAGTTCAATGAGCATTTGCGACAAGCTTATAGTTGCCATAGCGAACGATACTCCTAAAAACACGCTGTTCAATCTTAAGGAAAGGGTTGATATGGTAAAGAACGATATAAAAGAATATTGCCCCGAATTCACTGATAGAATTGAAGTTGTTGGGTTCACCGGCCTGCTGATGAATTTTGCGAAAAAGAATAAAGCCAAGGTTGTTGTGCGCGGCCTGCGTGCGGTGAGTGATTTTGAATATGAATTCCAGCTGGCTTCAATGAATTCGCGTCTGCAACCTTCTGTGCAAACAATATTCATTCCCGCATCTGAAGAAACCCAGTTCATCGCGTCCAGCCTGGTTAAAGAAGTGGCAAGGCTTAGCGGCAATGTTGCAGAGTTCGTTTCTAAGAATACTGCGAAAAAACTTAAGGCTAAGTACTAGTTCCTAGTAGGTCATCGGCGCGTTTAATGAAAGCATCGGTCATTCTACCTACTGCCTTTTCAAAAAAATAGCCGATCATTTTTTCCAGCACCGCAGACTGAAATTTAAAATCCAGTTCAAAAATTATATTGGTACCTTTCTCTGCCGGCTCAAATATCCAGTGTGTTTTCAAATGCTTGAAAGGTCCTTTCACCAGTCCTACATCTATCTCAGGAAAATTCTTATCTGTTATCAGATCAACCTTCGAAGTGTATTTCTGTGTCAGTCCTTTAAAATTCACTACCATATCGGCAACGAAATGTTTCTCGAACCTTTCGGTTATTCTTGTGGCGGTTACCCAGGGCAGGAACTCAGGATATTTCTCTACATCTGCAACTATATCAAATAGTTCTTTTGCAGAGTGAGATGAATGATATTTATCAGAATGGGCTGGCATATCAGGAATTTAGCCTTATAAAAGTAAACATAAATAAAAAAATAATATTAATGGTAAAAATTCTTGGCATAGAAACAAGTTGTGATGAAACTGCAGCCGCAGTGGTGGATGACTCACGCAATATACTTTCCAATGTTATCTACTCCCAGACCGAGGAGCACAAGGCTTATGGCGGTGTGGTTCCTGAGATAGCCTCTCGAGCCCACATAGAAAATATAGAAACCGTGGTCAGGGAATCTCTTGAGCAGTCAAAAACAAAATTAAAAGATATAGATGCTATTGCAGTAACGGCGGGGCCAGGCTTGATCGGTGGAGTTATTGTTGGGCTGATGTATGCCAAGGGCCTTTCGGCAGCAACCGGCAAACCTTTAATATGCGTTAACCACCTTGAAGGCCACGCTTTAACATGCCGCCTTACTGATGATGTTGAATTCCCATATTTGCTGTTGCTTGTTTCGGGTGGACACTGCCAGTTAATAATTTGTGAAGCGCTTGGTAAGTATAAAATAATCGGCGAAACACTAGATGATGCGCTGGGCGAGGCGTTCGATAAAACCGCAAAAATGCTTAGGCTGGGTTATCCTGGTGGGCCAATCGTTGAAAAAATGGCGGCAGAAGGTGACGAGAATAAATACAGGTTCAGGGTGCCTCTTCAAGGCCAGAAAGATTGTGCTTTTTCGTTCTCAGGCCTTAAAACGGCGGTACTCAGGGAGATAGAGGCGATCGGTTTTAATATTAATGATCAGGATAAAAAAGATATCTGCGCGTCTTTCCAGAATATTGCTACCCAGGAAGTTCTTGAGCGCATAGAAACCGCATTAAAAATATATCTCAGAAGTCATTCAGAAAGAAGATTCGTTATATCTGGTGGTGTAGCGGCCAATAAATATATTGGTGGAAAGATAAAATCACTTTTGATCGGACGTGAGTTTGAATTTTACGCGCCGCCCCTAAAGCTGTGTACAGATAACGCTGCAATGATAGCCTGGGCTGGTGTTGAAAGGTTCAAAGCTGGAATAAGGGATAACCTGGATTTTACCCCAAGGGCACGCTGGAGCCTAGAGGAACTATAAAATGGCTATACTCGAGTTCATAAAATATGGTGACTACATGAAGGTTTCTGCAATTGATGAGGAAACGGGAATTGAAGCACTTTCCATCTTGCCGGTGCAACTTTCCCAGTCAGATATGAAAAAGCTGGCCATGAAAAAACTTAAATATGTGATGGAAAAGAAAAGATCAGAAGATGGCGGCGGAATTATTGCCTAGAGCCTCGACTCCTAAAGCAACCCATTCCCGGCAAAGCTGAAATGCTTATCGCCAGCTATTATTAAATGGTCGTGCAGTTTTATTTCAACGGCTTTTAGCCCTGCTTCAATTTGTTCCGTAAGTTCAATATCGCTTTTTGAAGGCGTGGCATCACCACTCGGGTGATTATGTACTAAAATTATTGCGCTTGAGCCAAGTTCAAGCGCCCGCTTAACAACCTCACGAGGGTACACAGGTGTTTGGTCAACCGTACCTTCCTGTTGAATTTCATCAGCTATAAGCCTGTTCTTTTTATCAAGGAACATTATACGGAACTGCTCGCGGGTAATGCTTCCCATTGCGGCCTGACAGTAATCTAGCAGGGCCTTCCAGCTTTGTATTACCGGCTTTTCGGTTACCCTGCTTTTCAGTAAACGTAACGCAGCTTCATTAATAATTTTCAGAGCAAATATTACACCCTCACTAAGTTTTCCCTCTTTCTCCAGACGTTCTGCATCTGCAGCAAAAACCCCTGCAATACTACCAAACTTTTGAATCAGTTCTTTTGCGATCGGTTTTGTATCCTGGCGTGGATAAGCTGAAAATAATATCATTTCCAGAATTTCATAATCTGGTGCAGAGTCAGACTTGTTGGCCTTGAGAGATTTAAGGAATCGCTCTTTAAGCCTTTTTCTATGTCCGTGGTAATGTTGTTTTTCTTCTGCCATATCAGCAGAATATAATAGAAAAACTAAGAGGCAAGCATTCTGGTAAGTTCTGCTATGCGGTTATCTATCTCAGGCTCAAGCGCTTTAAGTTTTTCAATGTTCTTTATGGCGTGGATAACAGTTGTATGGTTCTTATCACCAAAGTTACGGCCAATTTCCGGCAGGCTTTTTGTTGTAAGATTTTTAGAAAGATACATGGCAACTTGTCTTGGGCGAGATACCTTCCTGTCTCTTCTTGCGGAATCTATCTCTGACATTTTTATGTCATACTTGCTGCAAACAGTACGCTTTATCTCTTCAATGGTTATTTCTTTACGAACGCCGCGAAGCAGGTCTTTCAATACTTCTATGGCGAAATCGATGGTAATATTAGCGCCTGTTAACCGTGATTGTGCAACAACCTTTATAAGTGCGCCTTCAAGCTCACGCACATTGGTATTTATATTTTCAGCAAGGAACTGAACTATATTATCATTTAGTTCAACATTCAATAACCTGGCTTTAGATCTTACTATATCCAGGCGCAGGTTTAGATCAGGTTTTTTAATATCAGCAACCAAACCCCAGCCAAGACGAGATTTTATACGCTCATCAATATCGGTGAAGTCACTCGGCGCACGATTTGCAGAAAGCACAACCTTGCCGCAGATGAACTGAATATCATCTATAAGTAATATGTCGGCAGCGCGCAGATATTCTTTGAAGGAAACCATATCTCTCTCGCGAATGGCTTTTACGAACTGGAACATGAATTTTTCGGCCGAAAGGTAAAGGGCCTTCTTCTGGGGATAATTTTCCCTTATATAATGTGCTATAGATTGTAGTAGGTGAGTTTTGCCTGAGCCAACACTGCCATATATCATTAATGTATTGGCGCCAAGGTCTTCACCATTTGCTAATTTTTGTGAGGCGGTAAATGCCAGGTTGTTTGAATCTCCGGTAATGAAATTTTCAAACTTGAATCTGTTATCAAGATTGCTTTCAAAATAAGCGGTATTATTTATAATTTTGTTTTCATCCTCGCGTGATTGTATGGCTGCAACGTGCGCTTCTGTTGTTTCAATATCTCTTCTTGTATCAACCTGAATATCTAAACCAAGGAAAGAAGGATTTTCTTCGCGGAAATAAACTTCAAGCTGTTCACCGAAGTTCGAAACTACCCAGTCTTTGATGAAGCGAGAAGGGGCCTTTAAGGTTACAACGCCGCCGTCAAACCCGCAGAAAGCAAGGGGCTTTATCCAACTATTAAAAGTTGAAACGCCAATATTGAAGCTGAACTTGGCGCATATTCTTTGCCAGATCTTCTCAAATTCTGCGTAGCTGTTTATATCCCCTGTTATCATTTTACAAAATAATATTTTTAAAAAATCCCCTGAACAAAACCTAAAAAATTTTTTTCGAGAAATTCAATCTAACGAAAAAATGTAGTGCGTAAACAGAATAATTAAAAAATTATTTTTGCGAATTTTATTGACACGTATAAGCAAGCAAAATTGGTTGTTTCACGGAACAAGGCGGCGCTCAGAAGATATATGAAAATCTTTTCAAATTTGTAAAGATTCAATCACTTAACCGTGTAACAAAATTTTTGGAAAAAATCCTTGAAAAATTTTCTTTAAACGCAGGGTTGCAAAAAATAAATTCGAGAAATAATTTTGGAGATCTATTCAGAAAAATGCGGAGATTCTGTTGCCAGGCTCCCCGCGGGCCCCTAGATGAACTTAAACTGTTTTATCTCTAAAGAGAGACTACGCAGCCATAGCAAGTTCATCAGATGCAGCGAAGTTATCGTTTGCATTTGTAATTATAACCCTTTGCAGTGGAATCATACTGGGTAAAATCTAAACCTTTATTACACTTGTCGAGCCTATTCGCCCCCGCCGAAATTCACTTTAATTCTCAAGTGAACTTTGGTGGAGGCGCCGGGTACTGCCCCCGGGTCCAATCTGTCTATTCCGAGAAGACATTTATCACCATAGCCTTGCGGCAAGGGTTATTATAGCACTTAATTTGAAGTTTTTAAAGGGGTATAAATATTTATTTTAGGCAGCCTTTAAAACCTTGTTTCCAGGCAACCTTATGATCTCGCCAGATAATTCATATTCAAGTAGTTTTGAGTTTATTTCCGAAGCTGAAAACCCATATATGGAAACCAGTTCGTCAACAGCAACCGGGGTGTTTCCTATAACACTAAGAAGTTCCACATCACTTTCTGTTTCATCAAAAAATTCTTCGGCATCTTCCTCGCTGAAAATATTATTCACTTTTATTTCTCTGGAATCATAATTTTGAAGCAGTTCGATAAGATCATTCGCGCCGGTTACAAGGCTTGCCCCTCGCTTGATCAGCAAATTAGTGCCCTCACTTCTTGGGTCAGCCGGGAAGCCAGGTACGCACGCAACTTCCCTTCCTTGCTCCAGCGCTAATCTTGCTGTTATAAGCGAGCCAGATTTCAGGGCTGCTTCCACCACACAGGTAACCTGCGATATACCAGATATTATCCTGTTCCTGCGCGGAAAATGCTCAGGTTTTGGAATGGTGCCAAACTCATTCTCGGTGATTATTATTCCGCGTTCAGCAACCTCTTCAAAAAGTTTTGCATTCTCCGGCGGGTAGATATTATCTATTCCACCTGCAACAACCGCAATGGTTGGCAGTTCATTATTCTTATTTGCCAAAGATCCTTTGTGGGCTGCGGTATCTATGCCGCGTGCAAGCCCTGAAACCACGGTCTGATTTTTATCTGAAAGATCTTTTGCAAGCTTATAAGTAAATGAAACAGCGTTGGCTGAAGCGTATCTTGCACCAACAAGCGCAACATTGCTGTTCTGAACCTTATCAATTTGGCCTTTTACTGTAAGAATAATAGGTGGGTCTTGTATCTCGGAAAGCAGTGAAGGATAATTTTTATCAAAAACAGTTATTATTTTTGCGCCAACTTTTTCGGCCTTCCTTATTTCTTCCTCAATATCTTTTAGCGGCCTTAGGCTTTCGCCTTTCTTTTTCAGTATTTCTTCCGAGCCTTTTATAGCGTTACTGGGTTTACCATATTTCTTTATTAATTTCTGGAAAGTTATTGGGCCTATACTATTGGTTCTGGCAAGTCTGAGGGCGGAAATTATTTCTTCCTGGTTCTCTGATATCTCTTTGTTAAAGAATTTATTCATTTTAAAGTTTATCAACTATTGTTTGAAACCTTTTTCGTTGCCGCCCAGAAGTCTTTTTATATTTTCTATATGCCGTATATATATAACAGCGCTCAATGCCAGAGCAAATAACATCAGGTTAGTGCTGGCAGATGTATTCACCATGAATAAAACAAATGGCATAAGCGCAAAACTTAACAGTGCAGATGCTGAAGATATTCTGGTGGTTAGGAAGCACGCAAGCCATATCAACAAACTTATAATGCACACATAAGGGTTTAGGGCAAGCAGGGCACCAAAGCCGCAAGCAACTCCTTTTCCTCCCCTGAACCTATTGAAAACAGGGAGTATATGTCCGATAACTATCAGAAAGGCACATATTAAAGCACCATCGCCATAACCAAATTGGTCTATATATATAGTGGTGGGAATATAACATTTAAGAAAATCCAGGATAAACGTTGCTGTACCAAGTTTTTTGCCTCCTACGCGTGCCACATTGGTGGCGCCGATATTGCCGGAACCTTGCTTGGTAATGTCGCCAACTCCGGCCACCTTAGCCACTATGATACCAAAAGGCACCGAGCCTATAAGATAAGCAGCTATAAAATATAAATATTCATTGAAACTAAACACTGTATTAACTATTATTAGGTTTCGAAAATTTGTGGAAGCTTAAGTAGTTGGGGAAAATAATCAAGGTTATTTTCTTTTCTGGTGTCTCCACCTGTTTCGTATTAATTAGTGGGTTTAATGACAAAAAAAACTTCAGATGCCGTTTCCATATTCTATATTCACGATCTGACAGATGGTGTTATAACCTGGTATGGCGATACAAAAGCTTTTCTGGGCATTGAAGAGTCTCAGCTAGATACACGCGATAAATTCCTTAAACTTCTGGATGATAAAGATAAGAGATCTTACGAAATGAACATGAATAACTTCATTGATGAGATATCATGTGAATATTCTTTTATATCTCATGGCAAAGAAATTAATTTAAAAGAAGTGGCTATCAGAACCTCTCAGGGTGAAAAAAGCTACATGCAGGGCATCATCACTTATAATGCTCCTGGTAAAACGCGTGTTGGTAAAGGTAAATATAATATCTCTGGCAGAAGCATACTTACCGGCAAGTTCGATTCCACATTCCTTGAAAGCCTGCGCAAATACTATCTTGAAGGTAATAAATCCAAGCAGAGTTATATTCTGCTTCTGGTTTCCATCGACAATCTGCCAATGATAATAACCTGGCAGGGTGATGATGTTGCGTTAAGTGTAATGGAAGACTTAAGTGAAAAAATAAATAAGGTGTTGCCTCCGGAAAGCGCGATACTGCGTGTGAACTCAGATCAGGTTGGAATAATAATAAAAAACCCAACTGCCAACGAGGTTGAGGTTGTGGTTAACGATATCAGTAAGGTTGTAAGTCTTTACAGGCATGCAAAACTTGAAGATGCCGTGCATTTAAGGCTTTCAATAGGTAGTGCAAACTTCCCTCTTGGTGTGAAAGATGAAGTTGATATCATCAACAAGGCTTATCTTGCGCTTACAAACGTAAAAAGTAAGGAATACGAATTCTACTGCGACTTTGAAGATGCTAAGCGTGATCATATCGATGCGCAGAATGAAATGGCACAGCTGCACTATCTGCAGGAAGCCTTTAATGAGAGCCGTATAGTAATAGCATATCAGCCGGTAATATCATCGCTTGATGGTTCGGTTGAATCGTATGAATGTTTACTTCGCATAAACGATGGCAGGGGCAGGTACGAATCTGCCGGCAGGCTAATTCGTGTTGCAGAGAATATGGGCACTGTTGAAACAATAGATGAATTTGTACTTAAAACTGCCATTGAAGAACTTAAAATATATAATGATGTAAAAGTTAATATAAATGTTTCGAATATCACTTCTGCTTCCGACCAGTGGTTAAAAATGTGTACGCAGGTATTGAGTGATGAAAATATTGCAAAACGCGTCACTTTCGAGATAACCGAAACTGCAGCTCAGAAAGATCTGCGTAAAACGGCATATTTTACTGCGGCAATTCAGTCGCTTGGCTGTAACGTTTCGCTGGATGATTTTGGTGTTGGCTTTACTTCTTTCCGTCAACTCAGGTCACTTTCTATCGATTCCATAAAAATTGACGGCTCTTTTGTTCTGGGGCTGGAAGAAAACAAGGAAAATCTTATATTTATCAGAAGCCTGGTAGATTTCGGCAAATCTTATGGCCTGAAAACAGTGGCAGAGTGTGTTGAATCTGGTGAAGTTGCTAAAAAGCTTATAGACCTTGGGGTTGACTTCATGCAGGGCTACTATTTTGGTGTGCCCGATGTGAACAAGCCGTGGTTACAGAAAAAAGCTGTAGTTGCCTGATCTTAAAATATCTCTGGATTATTCCCCCAATTTTATATATTGATTCTCTCGCTAAGAGAAGATTAAGTTTATGAAAAACAAAAAAAATAAAGAACTGGCATTAGCGACAAAACTTGTACGTGCGGGTACAAGGCGTACGGAGTTTGGCGAAACTTCGGAAGCGATATTCCTGAATTCATCATATTCCTACGAAACAGCAGAAAGTGCAGAGGAATTATTTTCTGGGCAGCGTGGCGGTTTTAAATATTCACGTTACAGCAACCCTAATCTTCGCATGTTGGAAGAAAGGCTTATCGCGCTTGAATCTGGCGCTGAAGATTGTGTGGTGATGGGCAGCGGCATGGCGGCTGTTTTTGCATCTATCATGTGCGATGTTAAGCCGGGTGATCATGTTATTTCAACCAAGGTTTTATTCAGCTCATGCCATTACATAATCCACACCATACTTCCTCGTTTGGGTGTAAAAGTTAGTATCGTTGATGGTTCAGATTTAAATGCATGGGCGAAAGCATTTACAAAAAATACTACGCATGTGTTCATTGAAACTCCTGCTAACCCAACGCTTGATATTGTTGATATTGCAGCGGTAGCAAAGCTTTGCAAAAAACATAAAGCAAGGCTGATAGTAGATAACGTATTTGCCGGCCCAACGTTGCAGAAGCCTTTGGAACTTGGTGCTGATCTGGTTGTTTATTCAACTACAAAATTTTTAGATGGTCATGGTAGAACACTTGGTGGCGCCGTTCTTGGCAAGGCAAAATTCATTAATGATGTGCTGCTTCCGTTCCATCGTCATACTGGTCCGGCTTTATCTCCGTTCAACGCGTGGGTAATTTTAAAAGCTCTTGAATCGTACACTCTGCGTATTGAAAGGCACTGTCAATCTGCTGCAAAAATTGCGAAGTTTTTGGAAACGCAGTCTAAAATTAAAAAAGTTTTATATCCTGGTTTAAAATCGCACCCGCATTATAACGTTGCTAAAAAGCAGATGGAAAATGGCGGCCCTATTGTAGTTTTCTACATTAAAGGCGGCAAGAAAGAGGCATTCAAATTCCTCGATAAACTGAAAATATTAAATATATCGAATAACATTGGTGATGCAAAATCGCTGATAACACATCCTGCTTCATCAACACACTTTAGTGTGGATAAAAAACTGCGTGATAGCATCGGCGTTACAGATGATCTTATCAGAATATCAGTTGGGTTAGAGGATGCAGATGATCTGATCAACGATTTACAACAAGCACTAAGATAAGGAAAAAAAGATGGCAATAGCGAACGATTTAAGAGTTGGTAATATTTTGAACTACAGAAATGGTCTGTGGAGAGTTCTGAAAACTGAACATGTTAAACCTGGTAAGGGCGGAGCATTCGTTCAGGTGGAAATGAAAGAACTTAAGCAGGGAACCAAAGCGAACGAACGTTTGCGTTCTGATGAAAATGTTGATATTGCTCACTTTGAATCGAGGGAATACCAATATCTGTTCTCAGCCGGAGATACCATTACTTTAATGGACAAAAAAACTTACGACCAGATCGAGGTTAACAAATCTTATTTCAGCGGTCAGGAAATTTTCCTTACAGATGGCATGGATATAATGGTTGAATTTGCCCAGGATCAAATGATAGCGGCATATGTTCCAACACACGTTACATTAGAAGTGGTAGAGGCTGATGCGGTTGTAAAAGGCCAGACAGCAGCTGGCTCGAACAAACCTGCAAAACTTTCTAACGGCATGCGTGTAATGGTTCCTCAATTCATCGAAGCAGGTGTTAGGGTAATAGTTAATACGAATGATTCAACCTACGTTAAAAGAGCGGAATAACATTTTTATTCAATAAAGGATTTATGAGTGGTACGTTAAATATAATCGAGAAAACTTTATTAAAGGCCGGTAAAATTCTTCTGCGCGACTATGGCGAAGTAGAAAATCTTCAGGTATCACGTAAGGGTCCTAGTAACTTCGTTACTTCGGCTGATCTGAAAGTAGAAAAGATACTTATCAACGAATTCCAAACTATATATCCTTCATATTCCATAATGTCGGAAGAGCGCGGTTTTATTCAGGGTGACGATAAATTCACTTTCATCATCGACCCAATAGATGGTACCACCAATTTTATTCACGGCATACCATATTTTTGTATATCGGTGGGCCTGCAGGAAAAACTTCCCAACGGTAAAAAGCAAATGGTTGCTGCTGGTATATATGCTCCGGTGCTTGATGAGCTATATCTTGCTGAAAGAGGTGAGGGTGCCACGGTAAATGGCCGTAGGCTTAAGGTTTCGGCGCGTGATAATATCGAAGAAAGTTCATTCGCATCTTACATATCGAAGTATAATCCTGAAAGAAGGAAACAGGATATAAATTCTCTGACCAAATTTACTACCAATATTCGCATACTTGGTTCTGCGGCAATGGAACTGGCCTTTGTTTCTGCCGGCAAGCTTGATGGTATGTGGCATGCTAATCTTAAGCCCTGGGATATAGCCGCTGGTACGCTACTTGTAACCGAAGCTCGCGGAAGGGTTAGTGAAATTGAT
The DNA here is from genome assembly GCA_964564045.1 of uncultured Rickettsiales bacterium. Taxonomy (GTDB): domain Bacteria; phylum Pseudomonadota; class Alphaproteobacteria; order Rickettsiales; family UBA8987; genus JAMHZE01. The sequence continues at coordinate 46,146 of CAZLZP010000001.1, read as the reverse complement.
GGTGGTGATAACTTCATTGAATCTGGCAGTATAATTGCTGGTAATGAAAATCTATTTGAAAAACTAAGAGAGTTAGTTGCGCCATGCTACAAATAATATTTACAATTCTTATCTTTTCGTTTTCTACTGATGTAATGGCACAAAGTATCCCTGCTTATTTAAGACAGGAAGCAGCGCAGGGGCAGGGTGGGTTACAACAACAGCCGCAAGATGTGAATTCGCTTCCGGCATTCTTAAGGAACAACGAACAGGAAAGACTGGAGCTTCAGCAGCAGCAACAGTTCCAACAGCAAATGATACAGCCGCAAGATCAGTATAATTATCAAAGTGCTGATCCGGATTCTGGTGTGTTTACTTTGCCACCTGCTGTTTATCAGCCAACACCTGGTGCTGTTCCGGCATTCATCAGGGAAGAGCAAAGTGGTTCCAAACCGAAGAGCGACGACGTAGATCTGCGTACAAATAAAAAAGAAGATGTTATCCAGATAAACTTTACAGAAGATCAGTATAAAGCCGAGCAGCAGGGCGAGGTAACCACTCTTGATAAAGAGCAGGCCACAAAATATAACACAGAGATACAGAAAAATACTGAAGATGCTGGAGAGTCAACAGAAGAAATACCTGAAGGAGCCAGATTTGAAGGGCAAACGGAAATAGATCCAACAAAAGCCGCCGCCGCAGATAAGAATGATACTGAAAAGAAGGCAGAGCAGGAAAGACAGGCAATATCTGAAACCACGCCTGAGCCTGCAAAGGCAGCAACTAATCTGATGCGTTTATCATACTCAAAAGAAGAAACAGAATTAAGTGAGAAGGATAAAACCAACCTGCTTACTATTGTAAGGCTGTTAAAATCGAATAAACAACAAAAAATATCCCTTAAGGCATATACCTCAGCGCGTGATCTTGGTGCTGATCCAAGAAAGATGGGCCTGACAAGAATTATTGGAATAAGAGAATTCCTTATGAAGCAAGGTGTTAATTTCTCTCAGACAGAGGTTAAGGTTATAGAGCCAGAGCTTAATAAAGAAGACCTTGACTATATAGACATTGACAAAATATAAAATTATCTTGATAAGATAGACACAAAATTAACTAAAGAGGTATTCATGAGAAAACTTTACGCAATGGCAATATCATTAATTCTGGTAGCATCAGCATGCTCTCCTCAGTACGGTCCTGGTCAGGGTACTATGGGAACTGGCTATAGCAAACAACAGGTTGGCACGGTATTAGGCGGTGTTGGCGGCGGTATAATCGGCAGCAATATGGGTAAAGGTAAGGGTAACACAGCGGCAACTATCGGTGGTGCATTACTTGGTTCTATGGCTGGAGCTTCTATTGGTGAATCTCTTGACAGGGCAGATATGCAGTATTTAAATTCAACCACCCAGAATGCGCTTGAAAGCACATCTCGTGGTACTGTTTCTCGCTGGATAAATCCAGATACTGGTAACAGCGGAACTATCGCACCTACTCGTAACTACGAACCGGCTCCTGGCCAGTTCTGCCGTGAATTCTCTCAAACTATCGTTGTAGGTGGTAAATCACAGAACGCATTTGGGAATGCCTGCCGTCAGCCTGATGGTACGTGGAGAATCGTTAATAATTAATATTCTTTAATCAACTAATAATATTATGTCGGAACAGGAAGATAATTTTATAAAGGGCAATCTTTTTCAAGGAAAAAGGGGCCTTATAATGGGCGTTGCAAATGAACGTTCTATCGGGTGGGGCATAGCTCAGGCTGTTGCTGCACAAGGTGGCCAACTTGCATTTTCATATCAAGGCGAAGCGTTGCAGAAAAGGGTTGAACCTCTTGCTAAATCAGTTGGGTCAGATTTTCTTGTTGAATGCGATGTAACAAAAACTGAATCTATTAAAGCCGTATTCGATACTTTGAAAAGTAAATGGGGAAGTGTAGATTTCGTTGTTCATGCAATTGGTTTCTCTGATAAGAATGAACTTCGCGGCAGGTATGCTGATACTTCACTGGGTAATTTCCTGAATACCATGCATATATCGTGCTTCTCATTCACTGAAGTTGCAAAATATGCTTCTGAAATAATGCCAAATGGTGGTTGTTTGCTAACCCTTTCTTATTACGGTGGTGAAAAGGTTATTCCGCATTACAACGTAATGGGCGTTGCCAAAGCTGCGCTTGAAATGAGCACTAAATATCTTGCTAAGGATCTTGGCTCTCAGGGTATTCGTGTTAACTGTATATCTGCAGGCCCGGTTAAAACCCTTGCTGCATCTGGTATTGGTGATTTCAGGTTAATATTTAAATGGAACGAATATAATGCTCCATTGAAGCGTAACATCACATTGCAAGATGTTGGTGGTGCTGCCGTTTTCCTTATGTCTGATCTTGGCTCTGGCGTAACTGGCGAAATAATGCACGTAGATGCTGGTTATAACGTTATCGGCATGAAAGACGAAAATGCACCAGATATAGCCATTGTACTAGCTGGCGATAAATAAATCATAACTTGTCCTTGACGAATTCCATCGCTCCTGCAAAACTTGGTTTTGTAAAATTTTTCTGTTGTTCTCATGAGAGTAATACTCGGCATAATTATTGTTTTTGGTTCTGTTATCGGTGGCTATTTAATGCACCATGGTAACCTTGCCGTACTTTTCCAGCCAAATGAATATCTGATAATAGTTGGCGCTGCCGTTGGTTCGTTCGTTATTGGTAACCCTTCGTATGTAATTAAAGGTGCGCTTGGTAGTTTTAAAAAACTTATGGTTGGTGGCCATCCTATCAGTAAAGATAGCTACATTGAACTTCTCTCCTTCCTTTATACAATCTTTAAATTCATGAAAACCAAAGGAATGCTTGAGGTAGAAGCTCACATTGAAAACCCTGAGGGTAGTGATATCTTTGCTAAATTCCCACATTTTCTGGAAGATCATCATGCGGTGGAATTCTTCTGTGATTATGTTCGTGTAATGACCATGGGTGTCGACAACAAATATACCCTTGAAGATATGATGTTGGCCGAGTTAGAAGCTGGTGTTACAGAAGCTCATGCTATTCCACATGCTATCCAGATAATGGGTGATGCATTCCCGGCGATCGGTATCGTGGCTGCGGTTCTTGGGGTAATAATCACCATGGGATCTATCTCTGAACCACCTGAAATTTTGGGTGGCCTGATTGGTGCGGCGCTTGTTGGTACATTCATGGGTGTACTTATATCATATTGTTTTGTACAGCCCTTTGCCAGCTCTATAGGTAAATACTACGAAATGCACCACAAATACCTTGATGTTATTAAAACAGGCCTGCTTGCGCATGTACAGGGTAATGCGCCTGCAATATCTGCAGAATTTGCTAGAAAAATAATTCCATCTGGTGTACGCCCAACCTTCAAAGAGGCTGAAGAGGCCTTTAGTAAATTATAAGCAGGCGTAATAAATAATGATCGATGATATAAATTATAAGAAGCCGAAAAGTTTTTTCGAGAGCTGGACCTTTATAATATTAGTATGTGTTGTGCTACCAATGTGCTTCAGGGCTGTTCTGTATTCGCCTAGGCATATACCTTCAAGCTCGATGAAATCAACTCTGCTTATTGGTGATTACATATTCATCTCAAAATTTGAATATGGCTTCAGCCGGTATAGTTTTCCGCTTGGCTATAAATACCACTATTTTGAAGGACGTATTGGTGGGCACAAGCCTGTACGCGGAGATATAATAGTTTTCCGCCCAGCGGGTGATCCGTCGACAGATTTTATCAAAAGGCTTATAGGTATGCCTGGTGACAGAATACAGATGAGAGGCGGCAGGCTTTATCTTAATGGCGGCCTTATTCCTCAGAGAAGGATAGAAGATTTTATTGATGAAGGCCCAGATGGAAACCCTGTCACTATAAAAAGATATATAGAAAGTCTTCCGAATGGGGTAGATCACGAAGTTCTTGATGAGGTAGAGAATGGGCCGGCTGATGACACAAGGGAATTTGTGGTTCCCGAAAATAACTACTTCTTGATGGGTGATAACCGTGATAATAGTTCAGATAGCAGGCTTTCCGTTGGTTATGTTCCGGAAGAGAACCTTATCGGCAAGGCTGAGATTGTATTCTTTTCAAATAGATCCAAGTTCTTGCGAATTTGGGATTGGCTGTTATCATTCAGGGAAGGCAGATTTTTATTAGACCTTACAAAGAATCATTCTGAATAATGCTTGAAAACATAATTGGTTATAAATTCAAAGATCAGAAGCTTTTCAAGCAGTCTCTCACTCATCCAAGTTCCAAAAAAAACAAAACCTCGCTTGATTACGAAAGGCTGGAATTCTTGGGTGATTCAGTACTTAATCTTTTAGTCTCAGATATTCTTTATAAGAACTATCCTGATGAGAATGAGGGCAAGCTTGCAAAACGCAGGGCTGCAATAGTATGTCGTGAAAGTCTTTGTAAAATTGCCAAAGATATCTCTCTGGGTGAATATTTAATACTGGGTACCGGCGAAGCGCAGATAGGCGGGCGTGAAAACAAGGCAAACCTTGAAAATGCTTTAGAGTCTTTAACGGCGGCGATATATCTTGATGGCGGTATGGATGCTGCTAGAGACTTCATAAATAAATTCTTTTCCAAGTTTATCTCAGATATGCAGAAGCCACCGAAGGACCCTAAATCCAAACTTCAGGAATGGGCGCAGGCAAAAGGTCTGGGGCTTCCAAAATACGAAGTTCTTTCAATGACAGGCCCATCGCACGAACCGCAAATAGAAATAGTGCTATCAGTTGATAAATATTCGGTTAAACATGTTGCATCTTCACGCAAAGAGGCTGAAAGGATTGCGGCAGAGAAACTTTTAAAGAAAATAAATGAAAAAATCTAAGACCAGATGCGGTTTCGTTGCGGTGGTAGGCTCTCCTAACGCCGGTAAATCTACGCTGGTAAATACACTTACAGGGCAGAAGGTTTCCATAGTAACTCCTAAGGCGCAAACAACCCGTAACCGTATTCGCGGGATAAAAATCCATAACGATTCGCAGATAATATTTGTTGATACTCCCGGTATCTTCAAAATAAGCGGTAAGCTTGATAATAGGCTTAACCGCTCTATCATTGAAACTGCACGCAATGCCTTTGAAGGCATGGAATATGTAATGCTGATGATAGATTCCTCTTCCAGAGAACTTACCGAAGACGATATGGAAGTGATAAATTTCCTGAAGGGCCAAACTGTACCAAAAATCCTGGTGCTTAATAAAATAGATGTTGTTGATAAGGAAAAACTTTTGCAACTATCAGAAAATCTTCACGCCATGATAGATTTTGAGAAAACCTTCATGATAAGCGCCACCAAGGAAAAAGGTACGAATGATATCCTTGATTATTTGGCGGCAAAACTTCCTGAATCTCCTTTCCATTACCCTGCAGATGTGATCTCCGATTTTCCTGCAAGAATGCTTGCGGCTGAAATAACACGTGAAAAACTTTTCATGAATTTGCGCCAGGAAATTCCATATAATACAATGGTTGAAACCGAAAAATTTGAGGAAAATTCAAAACAGATAAAAATATATCAGGTAATCTATACCTCAAGTAATGGTCACAAGGGTATAATACTTGGTAACAAAGGTGCTTTCATCAAAAGAATAGGTGAGCAATCACGCAGGGAGCTTACCCAACTTCTGGGTAAGAAAGTACATTTATTCCTGCATGTTAAGGTAAAAGAAACCTGGATGGAAGATAAGAGCTCGTACCTTATTTCAGGGATGGATTATAAAAATTGAGTTTGTGTCAAAAAAACTCAATGTGACATAATTATATTAACCCCAGGCCTTAATCATCTGTTACACATTTACATTGTTGTAATTCTTCATAAATTCGTGTTATCCTTTAACTATAAATATAATACAAAGGGAATATGTATGGCTAAAATTGCTTTAGTGGTAGACGACTCTTTCACGATGAGAAACATGGTTTCTATGGCGCTGAAGGAAGTTAATTTCGATGTTGTAACAGCTGAAGATGGAGTTGATGCCCTTAAAGTGTCTAAAGGCAAGAAGTTCGATGTTATAATAACTGATATAAACATGCCTAACATGGATGGCTTTCAGCTTATTGAAAAACTACGTGCTACCGAAGAGTTCAAATTCACACCTATACTGGTACTTACCACTGAAGGCGGTGACGACAAGAAAAAAACCGGCAAAACCCTTGGTGCAACCGGCTGGATAGTAAAACCTTTCAATCCTCAAACCCTTATAGCAACCATAAACAAAGTATGTCAGTAACAGCTTTAAAAGCCGGTGGGCAGGAAAAAATGGCAGACGAGAACCAGAAACTGAAGGAATTGTCGCAGATACTTGCAACGGCCACATCTGTTTTTACAATCATTGAAGATGTTATACCAAAACTGAACCAGCTTGTTGAAGAGAACATACTTGTGATAAGCGACAGCTTTTCAAAAATTGCGGCCTCTACTAAAATACTAAGCAAGCAAAATACCTCTCCGGAACTTAAGCCGGTATTCGAAGAGATAGAAAAGGGTCTTGGTTCGGCTATCATGGGCCTGCAGTTCCAAGATAGGCTTTCACAGAACTTGGTGATACTTAAGAATATCTCTGAGGTACTTAATGAAGTTTCAAAAAAATCTTCCATTCTCGGTTCAGGAGTGGATGTTGATCTGGGCAAAAAAATACTCGAAAATATGAAGTTGGGCGAGATACGAGAAGTTTTTATCAATTACCTCCTTTCTTCGGGTTTGATAAAAGATGGCTCCGAAATAGGCTACAACCCGGTAGTTTGTGAAGTTAACAAGCAGGAAGAAGTAGAGTTATTTTAATATGGCGCCAAAAGTTAAAAAGAAGGTTAAGAAGTTAAACAAGGTTGCTAAAGCGCCAGCTTCTAAATCTAGTGGTGTACAGTTAAAGCTTCGTGAGGTGCTTGATATCTCTTACGCAGAGAAACTGAAGAAAGAGGCGATAGAATTATTTGAAAAAAGTGCCCAGAAAGGAATGCTGGTTGATGCATCTGGGGTCAATAGAATTACAACGCCGTGTATCCAGATAATTATCTCGCTCGCTAAATCTTGTGAGTTGGCAAAAATAAGTTTTAAACTTGCATCACCAAGTGAAGCTTTCAAAAAAGCTTTTTATGATGTAGGATTATCAAAAGAATTAACAAGTTGGAGCAATTGATATGACTAAGGTGGCATTAACAGTAGATGATTCAAAAACTATACGTGAGATGGTTTGCTTTACACTTAAGGGTGCTGGCTACACCGTTCTTGAAGCGGAAGATGGCGTAAAAGGTTTAGAAGTGGTTAAGGCCAATAAAATTGATGTTATAATAACCGATCTGAACATGCCTAACATGAATGGTATGGATATGATAAGGGCCGTTAGGGCAAATGCTTCAAGTGCAACTGTTCCAATACTTATGCTTACCACGGAAGGTGATGCAAATAAAAAAATGGAAGGAAAGAATGCCGGTGCAACAGGTTGGATAGTAAAACCATTCCAGCCAGATAAACTGGTAGAGGTAGTTAAAAAAGTTTGTCCCGTATAATTCCAAGTAGGAAGTTATGTCATCAGATATGGACCAGTTCAAGTCTACGTATATCCAGGAAGCGAACGAGCTTCTTGAGGATATGGAAGAACGTCTGCTTAATCTTGACCAAACCAATGTTGATATTGAAGATATAAATGCAATATTCCGCTGCGCTCACTCTATTAAAGGCGGTGGTGGTGCATTCGGGTTTACACGTCTGGTCGGTTTCACCCATATACTTGAGTTTTTGCTTGATGGGCTGCGTACGCATGAAATGGAAATAAGCTCTGATATAGTAGATGCGCTTTTAAAATCGGTTGATGTTGTAAAGGCTCTTGTACTTGCTGCAAAAAACAATGTTGAAGCTCCTGCCGGCTTCGAAGATGAGCTGCTTGGCAACCTTAAAGCAATAGTTGGTGCTAAAGGTGCTGCCGGGAAAAAACTTGAAGATGCCCCTAAAATGGCAGAAGCAAAGGTTGAAGCTCCTAAATCCTCATCTGAAAAAACCTATACAATAAATTTCAAACCAAACCGTGAACTTTTTGCGAGCGGCAATGAACCTGTATATATAATACGTGAACTGCAACGCGCGGCAAAATTAGAAGTAGAGATAGATCATTCGCAGGTGCCTGATATTTACGATCTTGATGTTGAAGATTGTTATTTGAAATGGAATATTCACGCCACAACTACCGAAGATATCTCGGTGATGAAAGAGGCGTTTGAATTTGTTGAAGATGAATGCAAGCTTACTATAAGCGAAGGTACCTTATCGGCAAAATCATTTAGCTCTCCGTTGGAAGATGCTGGCGGTGCGTTTGGTTTATTCGAGGAACCTAAGGCTGCGAATCCTTTAGAAGATTCTGGCGGCGCGTTTGGTTTATTCGAAGATCCTGCGCCTATAGTTGCCGCCGCTGCCGCACAGGCTGAAGCTCCAAAACCTGCTCCTGCTGCCGTTGCTGCAGCTGCTCCTCAGAAAGATGAGGCCGCAACTTCAATACGTGTAGATATAAGTAAAGTAGATAGAATGGTGAACATGGTGGGTGAATTAGTTATCACCCAAGCAATGATAATGCAGCGTTTGAAAGATGTTCCCCAGCAATATCTAGAAGGGCTGATGCAGGGTGTGAACGAGCTTTCGCGCCACACGCGTGAAATGCAGGAAGCTGTTATGGCGGTGCGCATGCAGCCGGTTAAAACTGTTTTCTCACGCATGCCAAGAATAGTTCGTGATCTTTCCCGAAAACTTAATAAGCAGATACGTCTGGAAATGAAGGGTGAGAACACCGAGATCGATAAAACTGTTATCGAAAGATTGTCTGACCCACTTACCCACATGATACGTAACTCGCTTGATCACGGCATTGAAATGCCAGATGCAAGGGTTGCAAAAGGCAAGCCGGCGGAAGGTGTTATTTACCTTTCGGCTGATAATTCCGGTGGTCGCATAATCATAGAAATTTCCGATGATGGTAATGGTATCAATCGTGAAAGGGTTCTAAGCAAGGCCAAAGAAAAAGGCGTTGTAGCGCCAGATGCCCAGCTTACTCCTGAAGAGATAGATCATCTTATTTTTGCGGCTGGCTTCTCAACCGCTGAAAAAGTTACAGATGTTTCCGGCAGGGGCGTGGGTATGGATGTTGTGAACAGGAACATAAAAGATCTTGGCGGCGAGATACAAATGATAAACTATCCCGGCCATGGCTCTAAATTCATTATCTCACTTCCGCTTACCCTTGCAATTCTTGATGGCATGGTAATACAGGTGGGTGCTGAAAAATACATCATTCCTATTTCGAACATCATTGAAACAATGTGCCTGAAATCCACAGATATACAGCGTGTTAAAAGCGGTAGTGATGTTATAAATGTTCGTGGTGAATTCTTGCCGGTTGTTTACTTGAATAAAATATTCAACGTACCTAATGCCGAGGTAGATCCTAACAAAGTTATAATAGTTCTGGTTGAAACTGGCAGAGATAAAATGGGTGTTATAGTTAACGATCTTCTCGGTCAGCAGCAGGTGGTTATCAAAAATCTTGAAGAGAACGCCGACCATGTGAATGGGGTTTCCGGTGCAACGATATTGGGTGACGGTAATGTTTCACTGATACTTGATGTTGCCCAAATTCTAAAAATGGGCTTAGACAATAAATTTTTAAAAGCGGCTTAATAACTCATAGGAGGTTTTATGGAAAATAATATGAATATAGGTTATGCGGGCAAACAGTCTCAGGAAAAGGTGGCTACACGTCAGTATTTAACTTTTAAAGTAGAGAAGAACGAATACGGCGTAGATATTATGAAGGTAATGGAAATTCGCGGCTGGCATGAGGCTACGCGCATACCTAATTCTCCGGAATATATGCTTGGTGTTATAAATCTTCGTGGTCTGGTCATACCTATCTTCGATCTTCGCACGCGTTTTGGCCAGGGTAAAACCAACGCTACAGAAAAGAACGTGGTTATAGTTATATCAATAGGCACAAGGGTTATTGGCATACTGGTTGATGCTGTTTCAGATATTCTTACTGTTCCTGAAGCAGAAATTAAACCTTCTCCTTCTTCGGCGGATACAGGAATTGAAGATGCCTATGTTAATGGCCTTATATCTAAAGATGATAAAATGGTTATTCTGCTTGATGTAGATTATCTATTCGATAAAAAAACCTTAACAGCTGCAGATACAGCTACAAAATAGAGCAATATGGCAGCCGCTCCTCAACAAAATAACTCCATGGAGTTTGAGTTCAGCGATGATGATTTTAATATCATCCGCGAGCTGGTCTTTGAAAAAACCGGAATAAGTATTGCCCCCCACAAAAAAACCATGGTTTATGGCCGTATCGCAAAACGCATACGCAAAATAGGCTTTAAAACATTCAAGCAATATATAGAATTTGTTACCAGTGATGAAGCCGGTTCCGAGATAATAGACTTCGTGAATGCGGTCACCACCAATCTTACAAAGTTCTTCCGCGAGATGCACCATTTCGATCATCTTAAAAAAACCGGTCTGCCGGAAATGATAAAAAAACATGCTTCGCAAAAAAAGCTGAGGATATGGTCGGCCGGCTGTTCGGCTGGTATGGAGCCATATTCCATAGCAATGGTACTTCGTTCCGTGCTGCGTGATGTAGATAGCTGGGATGCGAAGATACTTGCAACAGATATCGATACCAACATGCTGGCAACCGGTGCCGCCGGAGAATATAAAATTGATGAAGGTGAGAACATACCTGCAGATTATTATGAGCTTTTCGTTACCGAAGATAAAAAGAACAGCACCATGCAAATGTCGCCTAAGTTGCAAAAACTTATACATTTCAAGCGCCTTAATTTTGTGGAGCCATGGCCGCTGAAAGGGCCGTTCGATATAATCTTCTGTCGTAACGTTGTTATATATTTCACTAAGGAAACCCAGAAAGTTCTGTTCAACAAATTCGCTGATGTTCTGGCCCCCGGGGGTTTATTATATATCGGCCATTCTGAAAGCCTGAATAATGTATGTGATAGATTTGAACTGGTTGATAAAACTACGTATAGAAAGATTAAATGACAGACTCAGAGAAAAGAAAGATACCAATAAGAAGGACCGATACTGAAAAGGTTCAGGTTGGCGATATATATGATGGTATACGTCGCTACTACGACCAGAATATGGAAATAACGGTGGTTAAGTTAATAACCGGAGATTGTTACTACACCTCTGAACCCCGCGAGATGCTTGTAACCATATTGGGCTCGTGCATGTCGGTATGTCTGCGAGACCCTATAACTAAAATAGGCGGAATGAATCATATACTTCTTCCCGGCAGTAAAACGGATAAACTTTCTATGACAGACCCAGGATATTCTGCACGTTTTGGTGTTAACGCAATGGAAGAACTTATCAACGGAATGCTAAAACTTGGTGCTGTTAAAAGCCGTTTTGAAGCAAAGATATTTGGTGGTGGTAACGTAATTAAAAGCTCTACACTTATAGGCACCAAAAATATTAAATTTGTTAAAGAATTTCTTGCCGATGAACATATTCCTATAAAGGCTGAAGATGTAGGCGGTGATACTCCACGCAGGCTTCACTTCTTCCCGGATACAGGCAAGGCCATGCTGCGTAAGCTACAAAGAAAAGAGGATATGATAATTCTTGATAAAGAAAGAGAGTTCGAAGAAAAGATCACTCACTCGGCGGAAGAGGAGCAGAAACTTGTTGTGGACGATGTTTCGTTATTTTGATTTATAAAAGATGATTTATGAAAAAGATAAAAGTACTCATAGTTGATGATTCATTATTCATCAGGCAGATGTTCACTAAGATATTATCTAGTGATGCTGAGATTGAAGTGGTAGCTTCTGCCGCTGATGCCAACGAAGCGCGGGAAAAAATAAAAAGATACGACCCTGATGTGATTACTCTGGATATTGAAATGCCAGGTATGGACGGGTTAACTTTCCTTAAAAAGATAATGACCCTTCGCCCTATACCAGTTGTCATGGCTTCATCGCTAACCCAGAAGGGTGCAGATGCAACCATTAAAGCACTAGAAATAGGTGCGGTAGATTATGTCTCCAAAACCTCATCTACTGATTTTGATGTTGATAGCCTTGCCAAAGATCTTGTTGAAAAGGTAAAGTCTGCATCGCGGGCAAAGGTAAGGAACGTTAATTCGCAGGAGCATGAAAGCTCGGAAACCACCGAGGTATTCGGTGTGGGGGAAAAGTTCAAGAGCGGCATAATTTTTGCAATAGGTTCTTCAACCGGTGGGGTAGAGGCGCTTAAAGAGGTTCTCATACGCTTGCCGGAAAATTTTCCTCCAATAGTGGTTACCCAGCATATGCCGCCTAAATTCACCGCAAGTTTTGCAGAGCGCTTGAATAAAATATGTCCTATGTCTGCAAAAGAGGCGGAAAATGGCGATCTTATAGAACCGGGGAATATTTATTTAGCCCCAGGTGGTATGCATTTAGAAGTTATAAGAAGAGGCGTTCAAATGGCATGTGCTGTCGGGCATGGCGAAAAAGTATCAGGACACATACCTTCTGTTGATGTTTTGTTTGAATCTATATCTAAAAACATTGGCAAATCGGCATATGGGGTTATACTTACCGGTATGGGTAAAGATGGCGCAAAAGGCATGTTATCCATGAGGCAGAGTGGCTCTTATAATTTAGGGCAGGATGAAGCTTCTTGTGTGGTTTATGGTATGCCAAAGGCGGCTTACGTAGCTGGCGCGGTCGATCAGCAGGCCTCACTTCTTGATATACCTAAAGAAATGGTAAAATTGGCTAAAGTTTAATTATGGCGCTATTCAGTAAAAAAACTAATTTATCAAAAAAGCAGGTGGATGATCTGCTTAAACCCGAATTCACGCCATTAACAAACCCCCTTCTAGATACAAAACCTGCGAATCAATCGGGTGGTTCTTTGGTTACAAATTACGAACATCAGTTTGCAAGTTACAGGGTAAACTGGGAAAAAATAGGCATACCTGCTGTTGCTACTATTGAACTTGCCTCTCAGAAAATGAAAGAAACGGCGAAGCTGATAGAAGAAAACATATCCAGCCTGAACAGCCAGTTCCTTTCACTTGCCAGCAATGCCATGGAACAGTCCAAAATAATGCAAATGGTTATCAAAAAGTCTGAGGTGCTTGAGGTTGAAGGCGAAGAGATAAAAATGTCGGAATTCTATAGTATGTTCAACAAGGCTTTCGCTAGCTCGATTGAAAAAATAATATATATCTCGCAGCAATCTATGGCCATGGTCTATTCCCTTGATGATGCAATGAGCGCAATACACGATATTCAATCTTTCAACGCAAAAATTAAGGTCATAAACAAGCAAACCAATCTTCTTTCGCTGAATGCAACAATAGAATCTGCGCGTGCCGGGGAAGCTGGCAAGGGCTTCGCGGTTGTAGCTGAAGAGGTTCGTAATGTTTCGAAAGAGATCAACAAGCTATCTGAATTCATGAATGAGAAAATAACCAAAGTGGCTGATAGTGTAAGTGATGGCCATAAAATTCTGCAAGCGGTGGCAACCACTGATATGTCAGATAATATCTCCGTTAAAAAAACCCTGGAAGGCATGATGGATTCCCTTTTAAGCCAAACCCAGGAATTTAACGAAATACTTACCGGCACCGCTGAAAATAACAAAGAAATGTCGCAGAATATTTCTCAGATGGTTCAAAAGGTTCAGTTCCAGGATAGAACAACGCAATTCATGGATAATATATCCGGTGCGTTGCTGGATATTAAAACTTCGCTGGAATCGTTTGGCGATATTTTACTTAACAATAACAACAACTATATCCTTGATAAATACTCTACTAATATTGAATTCCATCAGATGATAAAAAGTAAGCTTAACTTGTCGGAACTTCAAAAAGCCTATAATGTTATTGTATCTGGCTACGGAACTCAACTTGTAGATGCGTCTAATAATCTTCTTGAAAATAACTCTGCTGAAGCTAGTGTAGCTTCCGACGATGAGATAGTCTTATTTTAACTGATGGTGACCTATGAATCTGAAGAAGACATTAACAAAAGATAGTTGCACCTATTCACTTTCGGGCAAATTTACCTTTGCTGATCATCAGGCCTTCCGTACGGTGATAGATTCCATAAGGGCGGGTGAAGCTCCAAGCTATACGCTTGAACTTTCTGGGCTTGAATTTGTTGATTCAGCTGCACTTGGCATTTTTCTGGTAGCTCGTGAAGAGGCGAAGAAAAAGAATCTGAACCTTACTCTTGTAAACCCTACAGGTCACGTACAAAAAATGTTCACTCTTTCAAATTTCTCAGCGCTATTTAATATAGCATAATTCCAATTGAAATTGCCTAACTATTCCCTTATAAACCAAGGCCTATATGAATGTTAAACAAACACAGGCCATAATAATCGGCGCAGGACCAATAGGTTTATTCGCAGTTTTTGAACTTGGGCTACATGGTATTTCCTGCGAACTTATCGATATCTTGGATAGGCCCGGCGGGCAATGCACCGAACTATACCCTGAAAAGCCGATATTCGATATACCTGCTATTCCCAAATGTACTGGTCAGGAACTGGTTAATAAACTGCTCGAGCAGATAAAACCTTTTGATTATAAACTTAACCTTTCACAAATGGTTGATTCACTCGAGAAGCTTCCCAATGGCAACTGGAAGGTTACTACAGATGAAGGCAACCAGTTTGTTGCGCCTGTAGTTATTATCGCGGCTGGTGGTGGCAGCTTTACTCCTAAAAAGCCGCCGATAAAAGATATTGAACAATATGAAGGTAAATCTGTTTTTTACTCAGTACGAAAAATGGAAAACTTCCGCGGCAAGAACCTGGTGATAGTTGGTGGTGGAGATTCAGCGCTCGACTGGACCCTTAACCTGCAGCCGCTTGCAAAATCTGTAACGCTTATCCACAGGCGTGATGAATTCCGCGCCGCGCCTGATTCTGTCGAGAAGATGCGTGATCTTGCCGATTCCAAAAAAATTAACCTGGTGTTTGGTCAGGTAACTGGTTTAGAAGGTGGTAATGGCCAGCTTGAATCTATTGAAGTAACTACTATCGATAATACTAAACAGAATATTAAGTGTGATTCCATGTTGCCATTCTTTGGGCTTACCATGAAGCTAGGTCCAATAGCAAACTGGGGTATAAATCTGGAGAAGAATTTGATCCAGGTTAATACGGCAACTTTTGAAACGAACGAAAAAGGTATATTCGCGATCGGTGATATCAATACCTACCCGGGTAAATTAAAGCTTATTCTGTCTGGTTTTCATGAGGCGGCGCTTATGTCGCATGCGGCGTTCGAATACGTTAACCCCGGCAAAAAGCCTAGGTTCCAGTATACTACATCTTCATCTGATCTGCACACAAAATTAGGCGTTGCAAACGGCTAAAAAAAGCCGTAAAACTGCCCTCAAAATATGTCATCAGAAGCGCACAAAATAGATAACAACGTTATCGCCGAACACGGCCTTACTACTGAAGAGTTCCAAAAAATTCTTCAGATAATGGGGCGTCAGCCTAATCTGGTGGAACTTGGTATATTCTCGGTAATGTGGTCTGAGCACTGCTCGTACAAATCTACACGTAAACACATCAAAAAACTTCCAACCAAAGGCCCGCAGGTAATATGCGGCCCGGGTGAAGGAGCCGGTGTGGTCGATCTTGGTGATGGCTTGGCCTGTGTTTTCAAAATGGAATCGCACAACCACCCTTCATTCATTGAACCCTACCAGGGTGCGGCAACTGGTGTTGGCGGCATATTGCGAGATGTATTCACTATGGGTGCGCGTCCGGTGGCGCTACTTAATTCGCTTCGCTTCGGCTCGATGAAAAATTTAAAAACCCGCCACTTACTTTCAGGTGTGGTTAGCGGTATTGCCGGTTACGGTAACTGTATGGGCGTTCCAACTGTTGGCGGCGAATGCCAGTTCGATGAAAGCTATAACGGCAATATTCTTGTTAACGCAATGTGTGTTGGTATCGCTGAAACCAAAAAAATATTTTACTCGGCTTCATCATCTGTTGGTTCAAAACTTCTATATGCCGGCTCTAAAACAGGTCGTGATGGTATCCATGGTGCAACCATGGCCTCGGCAGAATTCGATGATGCTTCAGATGAAAAACGCCCAACCGTTCAGGTAGGAGATCCATTCTCGCAGAAAAAATTACTTGAGGCATGCCTGGAGCTTATGCAAAGTGATGCCATAATTTCCATTCAAGATATGGGCGCGGCGGGTTTAACCTGTTCCACCGCTGAAATGGCTGGCAAAGGTAATTCCGGTGTTGAACTTGTGCTTGATAACGTTCCAATGCGCGAAGAGGGAATGACACCTTACGAAATTATGCTTTCGGAATCTCAGGAACGCATGCTAATGGTTATCCGCCCGGGCAAGGAAGAATTTGCGCAAGGCGTGTTCGATAAATGGGATATAGATTCTGCGATAGTGGGTGAAATAACAAACACTGGTAGAATGATTCTGAAATTCGGTGGACAGGTGGTTGCCGATATGCCGGTGCAGCCTCTTTCTGATGAAGCCCCTGTGTATGATAGACCTTGGAAGCCAACCGAGAACAAAGATATTCTAATTTACACAAAAGAAATTAGTGAAATTGAACTTCTTGCGCAGCTTAAAAAACTTATCGGTAGCCCGAACATTTGCAGCAAACGCTGGATATACCAACAGTATGATTACCGCGTGATGAACGATTCTATTCAAGTACCGGGCGGTGATGCTGCGGTGGTGCGTGTTCACGGCACACAAAAAGCGATAGCCATGACATCTGATTGTAATAGCCGTTATGTGTATGCTGACCCTCAGGAAGGCGGCAAGCAGGCCGTGGCGGAAAGCTACCGTAATTTAATTTCAGTAGGTGCAAAGCCGCTTGCGGTTACAAACTGCTTGAACTTCGGTAACCCACAAAAGCCTGAGATTATGGGCCAGATAGTTGGCGCATTAAAAGGTATGGGTGAAGCGTGTGAGTTCTTAAAATATCCGGTGGTTTCAGGCAATGCATCGCTTTACAACGAAACCAACGGCAAGGGCATTAAGCCAACACCTACCATTGGCGGCGTAGGGCTTATTGCTGATGTTTCAAAAACAACTACAGTTGCGTTCAAAAAAGAAGGTCAAACAATTATCCGCATCGGCGATATGGAAGGCCACTTAGGTGCTTCAATTTACGCGGAAGAAATTCTGGATATCACCAAAGAAGGCTATGCGCCGCCTAAGGTTGATTTAGATGTTGAAAAGAAGAACGGCGAGTTTGTTCTGTTCGCAATAGAGCAGGGCTGGCTAACTGCCTGCCATGATGTTTCAGAAGGCGGCCAGCTTGTTACCATAGCCGAAATGGCTATAGCCGGAAATATCGGTGCCAATATTGATATATCTACTGATGTTGCTCGTGCCTTCGGTGAAGATCAGGCGCGTTATATAATTACTGTTCCGAATGAATTTGCTGAACGCATTTTAACTCGCGCTCCTGCGGAAGGTGTTTCAGCAACGGTGATAGGTGAAACCGGCGGTGATAGTATTACTGTTGGTAATGCTTCTATAAAAGTTTCTGAACTGCGCGAAGCCTACGAAGGCACCCTGCCAAAATTCATGGCTGGTGAACTGCCAGTGGGGAATTAACTACAACTACTTCCATTAACCAGCCCGGCGTTTTTATCTTTTAGTTCAACCGGATATTCGCCGGTGAAGCAGGCATCGCAATATTGCGGTTTTTTGTTATCACGTTTTGCTTCGCCAACTGCGCGGTACAGCGCATCATTGCTTAAATATGCCAAGCTATCAGCACCGATGAATTTCGCTATTTCCTGCGTGCTCATATGGCTTGCCAGAAGGTCTTTCTTGGCCGGGGTATCAATGCCGTAAAAGCATGAATCTTTCGTAGGCGGGCTGGCAATACGCATGTGAACTTCCTTCGCTCCGGCATCACGCACCATTTGAACTATTTTTTTGGAAGTTGTGCCGCGCACGATAGAATCATCAACCAGTACCACAATTTTTCCTTCAATAACCGCGCGGTTGGCGTTGTGTTTCAGCTTCACGCCAAGGTTACGAATTGTATCTGTTGGTTCAATGAATGTTCTTCCAACATAGTGGTTACGTATTATTCCCATCTCGAACTTTGCGCCGCTTTCCTCGGCGTAACCTATCGCCGCCGCCACGCCGCTATCGGGCACCGGTACAACAATATCAGCCTTTATTGGGTTTTCTTTTGCAAGTTCTGCGCCCATTTTTTTGCGCACCATATAAACATCTTTTCCTTCTATCTGGCTGTCGGGGCGGCTGAAATAAACAAACTCGAATATACAGAATTTAGGTTCGGCCTTAGGGAATGGGAACACCGAAGTGAAGCATTCGCCGTCATTCGCATTGATACAGCGTTTATCGATAACCACCACTTCACCCGGTTTAATATCACGAATGTAAGTACCGCCGTTTATATCGAACGCGCATGTTTCCGATGCCAGAATATAGCTGCCGCCAACCTTGCCAAGCATTAGCGGGCGAATGCCGTTAGGGTCGCGTGCGCCAATTAAATAATCTTTGTTCAGCACAACAAGGCTGTATCCACCTTCAACTTTTTTTAGCGCCTCGATAAGCGCTTCAACAATATTGTTCTTGCCGCTTTTAGCCATCAGGTGAATAACCACTTCAGTATCCATGGTGGTGCGGAATATAGAACCTTCATTCACCAGCTGCTTACGAATTATCGCGGCGTTGGTTAAATTGCCATTATGTGCCAGTGCAATTGCGCCGAAAGAAAGTTCCGCCACCAAGGGCTGAATGTTCGCTGCGTTAACTGATCCGCCGGTTGTAGAATATCTGTTATGGCCTATGGCCGAGGCGCCTTTTAATTTTTTGATAACTTTTTCGCTGCTGAAATTTTCACCAACCTTACCAAAAGCGTGGTGGTGATGCATGTTTGAAAGGCTTCTGTTTTCATTGGTTTCGCAAGAAACTACGCCTGCTGCTTCCTGTCCGCGATGTTGTAGTGCGTGTAAACCTAGTGCTGTATATGCTGCTGCATCTGCATTGCCGCACACGCCGAAGATACCACATTCTTCGTGTGGTGTTTGGAAAGGATTAACGAAAGGAGTTTTAAATTTCTGTTTCAAGCAAGGCCCCTTGTTTTCTACACTCTATGTAGTGATTTTTTCAGGAATCTCAAGTGAATTAGAAAGGAAGTTTCAAACCTGCTGGTAAATTCATGCCGCCTGTGGCGCTGCCCATTAGTTTGGCAGATTCTTCTTCCTTCTTATCCACGGCGTTATTGAATGCTGCAACTATCAGATCTGCAAGCATTTCCGGGTCGGAAGGGTCTATCAGTTTAGGGTCAATTTTAAGGGCGCTTGCCTTACCTTTGCCATTTAACTTAAGGCTTACCATGCCGCCACCACTACTGCCTTCAACCTCTATTTTTTCAACATTCGCTTGCGCCTCGGCAAGTTTTTTCTGCATGTTCTGCGCTTGTTTCATTATTTGGTTTATGTTCATAACTACCTCTATTCAAATATCTCTTTCACTTCCGTAACCTTACTTCCCTCAAACTCTTTCAGTAAAGTTTGTACCGCAGGGCTATTTATAGCTTCCTGTTTTCTTTTCTCAAGCTCTTCCTGTTTTTCATCGTTAATGGAACTTGCCTTTATATTAGCGCCGTTTTCAAGGCTGAAAATGAAGCGTTTGCCTGTCCAGTCCGCCAGTTTTTTGCTGATATCTTTAACATTAACATAGTTCGGCGTACTTTCTGCCATAATTTTTATAACGCCGGCCTCGGCATCATAGCTTATAAGTTTAACTGCTTCCAGCCAGGTTGCTGTTAGCTTTTCGTTCTTCTTCAGGAACAGTTCCACCAGTTCTTTGAAATCTCGTGGAACGGAAAGGGCCAGATTCGCCTGGTGTGCGATAGGGTTTTCGTTGGTAATGGTTGTAAATGCCGGCGCAACTCTGCTGGCACTGGCCGTACTTCCACCGCCGCCGCTGCTATATGAAGCTGACCTCTCCGCTTGCGGAGCTGCTACTCTGACTTCCTGAGGAGGAGGGGCTGGATTTAGAGTTTTTTTTTCCGCGAACATTGTAGGCTGCGGTTCAACCGGTTCTTCTTTCACGGCCTTTGGTTTTGGTTCTGCTCCGCCTTCCAGCCTTTCAATTATTTCAGCAGGGGTAGGAAGCGAAGAAGCGTAGCAGCCACGAATAATTATCATCTCGGCGGCCATAAGTGGGCTTGGGCAGTAGCGGCTTTCTTCAATACCTTTGCTTAATATCTGCCATAACCTTGTAAGTTCGGCCATAGAAGTTTTTGCAAGTATCTCTTTCGATTTATTCTTTTCCAGTTCAGAGATAAAACTTTGTTTCAGTATAGAATCACTAGCTTTCGCAAGGGTTAGCATGTGAGTGATTTCCAGAAGATCTTTTATCACCAGAACCGGGTCGGTGCCTTTATTATATATTTCGTTCAGGCTTTTTATCGCTTCTTCAAACTTAGAATTTATTATCAGCGAAATTAAATTATAGGTTTGGTCTTTATCGGCAAGGCCAAGCATTTCACGTACTTTCTCAGCGGTAACGGGTTTGCCGGCAGAAACCGCCATGGCCTGATCAAGCAGAGAAAGCCCGTCACGCACAGAACCTTCGGCACTACCCGCAATAATTTTTATCGATTCTTCATCAACTTCAACACCTTCGCTTTTGGCAACAAACTTGAAATGCTCAGTAAGTTTTTCAAGGCTAACCCGCGGTAGATCAAACCTCATACAGCGCGAAAGAATGGTAACCGGAATTTTGCGAACCTCAGTGGTTGCGAAAACAAATTTCACGTGCGGAGGCGGTTCTTCCAAAGTTTTAAGCAGCGCATTGAAAGCGCTTTTCGAAAGCATGTGAACTTCATCGATGATATATATTTTCAAACGTCCCATCACCGGAGAGTAGTTAACCTGATCGATTATCTCGCGAATATCGTTCACGCCTGTGCGGCTGGCAGCATCAACTTCAATAACATCAACATGGTTATCGTTCTGAATGCCTTGGCAGTTCGGGCAAATTCCGCATGGTTCAATGGTTGGTTCTTTGTTGGTGCCATCCTTCCCGGTGCAAAGCAAACTGCGGGCTATAATACGCGCGGTAGAGGTTTTACCAACACCGCGAATGCCGGTAAGCACGAATGCGTGTGGAATTCTGTTCTGTTTGATAGCGCTTGAAAGGGTGCGTACAAGAACATCTTGCCCCACCAGTTCCGAAAGTTTCCTCGGACGATATTTTCTTGCCAGTACCTGATATTCAGCCATTATAAATTCTGTATAAAATATTTTTAATTCGTATATAAATTAGAACATACACAATAGTAAGTAAATGCCAAAAAACAAAAAAATAGTAATTGGCGAGTTCGAGTTCATATCGAAGTATATGAAGCCACTTGCAGAAGGCTTTAGCGGCGCTTTGCAACTGGGAGATGATGTTGCCATAATACCGAAGGATAAAAAATACGATTACGTGGTAACGCTTGATACTATAGTTGAAGATATACATTTTATCTGGAAGGCAACGCCAGAGCAGATAGCCAACAAGCTGTTGCGCTCTAACCTTTCCGATATCGCTAGTTGCGGTGCGGTGCCACGCTTCTATTTAATGACAGGCAATCTTTCCAAAGAGATGGATAAAAACTGGATAAGAAGATTCACCGGCGAGATAGGTAAGATACAGAAAAAATACGAATTCTCGTTGTTGGGCGGTGATACCGTTCGTTCAGAGGGTGAAAAATTCTTCTCGGTTACCATGATAGGTGAAGTGCCTAAGCGTCAGGCTCTGCTTCGTTCAGGCGCCAAGGTGGGAGATGATATATACGTATCGGGCAAAATAGGTGAGGCATGGGTTGGCCTGCAAATTCTTAAGGGCCGCATGAAAATGCCGAAGAAGAAGCAGCTGAAATATATCAATAAGCACTATAGCCCTGAACCTCGAATATCTTTGGGGCGTAAGCTTTTAAAATATGCAAACTCCTGCACCGATGTATCTGATGGGCTTTTGAAAGACCTGAGCAATATTCTTGATGCTTCAGAGGTTTCTGCAATTATTGAAGCTGGCAAAATTCCCCTGGCGCTTAAAGACAAAAAATATTTCGGGAAGCAGATAACAGCGGGCGATGACTACCAGTTGATATTTACGGCAAAACCAGTTCACGAGGAAAAAATAAAGAAGCTTAATTGCTATAAGATAGGGAAAATTGTTGCTAATAACAAAAAAGAAAAAATAATCATTCTAGATAAGAACAAAAAAGTCAAAATTAAGAGGTTAGGCTATGAACACTAAATTATTCACCATTCTTACAATAACATTACTTACATTTGTGGTTTCTTCATGCGGCATGAAACGCGCCCTTACCCTACCAGATGAGCAAGAGCAAGCACAGCTTTCTGAAGACTTGGCTAAACATGATTCAATCGATGTGTTAAAAACACGCTAATGACATTTGAATTTAAAAATAACCAGTTACATTGCGAACAGCTACCTGTTGAAGATATTACCAAACAGGTAAAAACCCCTGCCTATATTTATTCGGCAGATAAGTTCCGCAGTAATTTCAATTCGCTGAAAAATGCGTTTGGTAATTTTCCTATCAATATTTGTTTTGCGGTAAAATCTAATTCTAACATCGCAATATTAAAGCTGCTGAAAGAGCAGGGCGCAGGCGCTGATACAGTTTCAGCGGGCGAGATACAGCGTGCATTACTTGCAGGTATCGCGCCAGAAAAAATAATATTTTCAGGCGTTGGTAAAAGTAAAAAAGAAATTCAATTCGCGCTAGATAACAACATTGGTCAGCTGAACGTGGAATCATCGGAAGAGCTGGCGATAATAAATAAAATAGCGAAAGCAAAAGGCATTAAGGCAAAGGTTTCCATTCGTATCAACCCCGATGTAGATGCTGATACTCACGATAAAATTTCTACCGGCCGTAAGCATGATAAATTCGGCATTCCGTGGGATGAGGTTGAAGAGGTTTTTGAGAAAAGCCGCAAGCTTGATAGCGTAGAAATTGAAGGCGTGGCAACGCACATTGGTAGCCAGATAACATCTATTGAGCCGTTCAAAGCGGCGTTCTACAAGGTTGCTGGCATGGTAAAGAATTTGAAGGCGAAGGGCTTTAATATAAAGCGCGTAGATCTTGGCGGTGGCATCGGCATTAAATATGAAAACGAAACTCCTATCTCGCTGAAGGAATATGCCAACGCGATAATTGAATTATTCGAACCAATGAATGTAAAAATATTCCTGGAGCCGGGCAGAAGCATATCGGCGGAAGCGGGTATACTTGTTACCAAGGTTCAGTTCGTTAAACATGCGGGTGAGCGCAGCTTTGCGATAGTTGATGCCGGCATGAACGATTTTGCGCGCGTTGCCGTTTATGATGCTTATCACGAAATAGTTGCGGTTGCAGATTCCGGCAAGCAGCAGATGTATGATGTTGTAGGGCCAGTGTGTGAATCATCCGATTTCTTCGGAAAAGATAGGCTACTTCCTAAACTAAAAGCAAACTCACTTCTTGCGGTAATGAACACCGGCGCATATGGCGCTTCCATGGGTTCAAACTATAATACTCGCGGCCTAATACCAGAAGTATTGGTTGATGGTAAGGAATTGAAAATTATTAGAAAGCGCCAAAGCTTCAAGCAGATGATAAGCTTAGAGAAGTTCTAAAAATCTATCACCTTATAATGCTTTGCGGGTTCGAAGCCGGCAACAAAATCGTTGAAGAACTGGCGGAAAGATGGGCGGCTTTTAATTAAGCTATACCACTGTTTAACTTTCTCGTTCCTGTCCCACGGAACATCACCTAGAAAATCCAGCACGGAAATTTGCGCCGCTGCACTTATATCGGCTAAGGTAAATTTTTCACCAGCTAACCAGGTTCTATCCTTCAGCAGAAAGTTTATATAATCTAGGTGATCAAGTATGTTTGTTTTTGCGGCACGTATGCAGGCGGAATTTGGCTCACCCTGATTTTTCAGCGCCTTGAAAACCTTTTCATCAAGAATATATTTTGTAACTTCGTAGTAGAATTTATTGTTGAACCAGCCGGAAAGTCTGCGTACTTCAGCACGCTCTTCCAGAGTATCGCCCAGCAGTTTTGTATCCACATATTTTTCTTCCAAATATTCAACAATCGCGTTGCTATCTGCTACCAATACAGGTGCTTCATTTGCGTTGTGTTCTATAAGAACCGGCACTTGTGCGGCGGGGTTCATCGCCAGAAAACTTCTTCTGCGCTCCCAGAAATTCTCGGTGATAAGTTGAAATTCAAGATTTTTTTCAGCGAGTAGAAGGCGTACCTTCCTTGAAAAAGGTGAAAGTGGATAATGATATAAAACTCTCGACATACTATATGTAGCTATGTAATCAATTCTAAATTACCACCTATTGCGGCAACGTTATCTGTTACTACTACTTCATTTAAAAATCTTTGCAAGTAATTTGGTCCACCTGCTTTTGGTCCGGTGCCAGAAAGATTATTTCCGCCGAACGGATGCGTGCCAACCACCGCACCAATTATACTTCTGTTGATGTAGATATTCCCTGCGTTAACATTGGTGCACACATAATTGATAAAGTCGTAGATGCGGCTTTGTATACCGAATGTAAGGGCAAAGCCGGTGTCGTTTATCTCTTTTATAACATCATCAATATTTTCACGCTTGAACCGTATAACGTGAAGTATCGGGCCGAAGTTTTCCTTCTCTAAAACTTTTATCGAGCTTATTTCAAATGCGGTTGGTGCAACGTAAGTTTCTTTTTCATTCGGAATTTTTGCGGCAGAAATAAATTTAGCCTTCTTCTTCATTTCATTAATATGTTCATTCAAACCAGTTTGCGATCTTTCATCTATTACTGGTGGTACATCACTTGCAGTTAATTGCGGCAGCCCAACCTTTAATTCTTCTACTGCGCCTTTTAAAACCTCAATGAATTCATCAGCAACTTCCTCCTGAATATACACCACGCGGCACGCTGAACAGCGCTGCCCAGTACTGCCAAAGGCGCTTTCTACCACATCATCAACCGCTTTTTCAAGCAGCGCGGTGCTATCAACCAGCATAACATTCTGCCCGCCGGTTTCGGCAATTAAAGTTGCAATCTGCGATCTTCTGCCAGCCAAACTTTTATTTATCGCCCACGCGGTTTCGGTAGAGCCGGTGAACGCAACTCCGGCAACTTTATTATTTTCAGTCAGCCTTCTGCCATATACTGAACCTTTGCCTATCATCAGCTGTAGCGCCTGTTTTGGTATGCCCGCCTGATGTGCAAGCTGGATCGCCTTATAAGCTATCTTCACAGTTTGTTCGGAAGGTTTTGCAATTACACAATTACCCGTAACCAGCGCCGCTGAAACCTGGCCTAAGAAAATAGCCAGCGGGAAATTCCACGGCGATATGCACAGAAAAACGCCTTTACCCTTATGGTTCATAACCGAGCGTTCGCCGGTATATCCGGGCAGCCTTTCGCCGGTGTTCACCTTTCTTGCCTCTACTGCGTAGTAGCGCAGAAAATCTATCGCCTCACGCAGTTCTGCTATTGCATCTTTCGGTTTCTTCTTTCCTTCATAAACCAAAATATTAAGTATCTCGGCTCTGTCATCCCATAATATATCGGCGTAATTTTCCAGTAATTCCGCGCGATCGTTAATATGTTCGCTGTTCCATTTCGGGAAGTAATTATACGCAACATCAATGGCCTTGTCGCAACTTTCTTCGGTCGCGTCAATTTCCCTTCCATCAATTATAGATCTTGCTTTTATATCCCGGCTAAAGTCTTTTGTCAGGTAAGATTCCACCAAATTTTTATGGTACAGATTTCCCAGTTCATAGCCGAAAGAATTCTCGCGCTCGGGCAAATATATTTCGCTTGGAAGCGGAAGTTTTTTGCTGGTGTAGGCTTTTTTGATTATTTTATCAACCGGGCTTACAAGCAGCTCGCCAATTGGTTCATCCTCATCTACCACCAAACTTACGAAAGAATTATTCGAGCCGTTTTCCAGTATGCGGCGTATTAAATAAGGCAGCAGTTCTTCGTAGGTTCCAACCGGAGCGTATATTCGTACCGGAACCTCATTCACCATATGGTCGTAGAAGGCATCACCCATGCCGAACAAACGCTGGAACTCGAATTTTGTTTTATCTTTTACCCTGTCAGAAATTTCCAGAATGCTGGCAACAGTAAGCGCATTGTGGGTTGCAAATTGCGGATAGAAGCAATCAAGGTTATCCAGCATTTCTTTCGCGCAAACCAAATAAGAAAGATCAGTGTGAGATTTACGCGTGAATACCGGGTAGTTTTCTATTCCCGACATTTGGGCGCTTTTAATTTCGCTATCCCAGTAAGCGCCTTTTACAAGCCTTACAGGAATTACTTTGTTATATTTCTTCGCCAGGGCTTTTAAATGATTTATTACGTAAAGTGCGCGCTTGCCGTAAGCCTGCACTACGAACCCTAAGCCGTTGTAACCTTCAAACTGCTTGTCTTTCAGCAACTCCTCGAACACCATCAGCGAAAGTTCAAGCCGGTAGGTTTCCTCGGCATCTATCGCCATCCATATATTGCCTTTCATGGCAGCCGCAGCTATTTCCTTAAGCCTAGGCAGAAGTTCATCCATTACTCTATCTTTATGGGCAAGCTCATACCTTGGGTGAAGCGCGGAAAGCTTCACTGAAATATTCTGCCGCTGGAACAGCTTTGCTGTATCCTTTTTATAAAATTCTGAAATTTCATTAATACCGTTTATGTAGCTGTTGTAGAATTTCTCGGCCTGTTTGGCGGTTCTGGCACCTTCACCAAGCATGTCGAACGAGAATATATAACCCTTCTTGGAAACTTTTTTGGCTTTATCAAGCGCTTTATGGATATCTGTACCGATAACGAATTTCTGGCCGAGTATCTGCATACTCTTTTTCAGCGATTCACGAATAACGGGTTCGCCTATCCTTCCTGCTATTCTTGACAGTGCAGATTTCAGCTCATCATTATTCTTGGAAAGGCTTAGTATCTTGCCGCTTAGCATCAGCCCGTAGGTTGAAGAATTCAGAAGCAGCCCGGCATCTTTGGAAAAATGCTTTTTCCAGTCACCTTTTTCAAGCTTGTCACGTATCAGCTCATCTGCGCTTTCACTATCTGGTATGCGAAGCAGGGCTTCGGCCAGGCACATTATGGCCACCCCTTCATAGGTATTCAGCGAATACTGCTTCAGAAAGCTTTCAACACTAAGGGAATCGTTGTCATCACGGATCTGCTCAACGTAACTTCTGGCGCGGTTAAAAATGGCATCTTTTCTTTCCTGAAAAACAGAGCTTTTATCCAGAAGCTCCTTAACCACCTTCTGTTCATCTTCGAAGGCGCGCTTAGCTATTGTTTCTAAATTTAATTCTGATGCCATTTAAGTTCGTTGAAATATATATTGTTTACATTATATATAGACTACTAAACATGTAATTGAGCAAGCAAAATGAAATTAGATAAAATAAAGAACTACGTAGAGAACCGAATAATCGGGCAGAAAAACCTCATAGATAACATGCTGGTATGTTTAATAGCTGGCGGGCACATGCTTATTGAAGGTATGCCGGGGCTTGCAAAAACCACAGCTACCAAGTCTTTGGCAGAAAGCATTGAAGCCAACTTCAAGCGTATACAGTTCACGCCAGATCTTCTTCCGGCTGATATCACCGGTTCTGATATATTCGTGCGCGAGAAAGATAAATTCGAATTCCATCCGGGCCCTATATTCAATAACATAATTCTGGCTGATGAAATAAACCGTGCACCGGCAAAGGTGCAGTCTGCGCTGCTTGAGGCCATGGGAGAACATCAGGTTACTGTTGGTTTGAACACATTCAAACTGCCGGAACTTTTCATGGTTGTTGCAACCCAGAATCCTATCGAGCAGGAAGGTACATATAACCTTCCGGAAGCGCAAATGGACAGATTCATGATGAAGGTTCTGGTAGAACATCCGGCGTTTGATGAAGAACTTGAGATACTTCGTATTGAGGAAGGTAAGCGCAAGAACTTCACTAAAGAAGCCGTAACCAACGTTGATGAAATATTTCTGGCGCGTAAGAAAGCTGAGGAAGTTTACGTTGATGAGAAGGTGGAAAAATACATTGTGGCAATTGTTATGGCCACGCGTGAACCTGGCAAGTATAACCAAGATCTGGCGAATCTTATTCGTTACGGCGCTTCTCCGCGCGCTTCAATCGCGCTGCTTAAATGTTCTCGTGCGCTTGCGCTTATTGAAGGACAAGATTTTGTTGCGCCGCACCATGTTCAAAGGCTGGCATATGAAATTCTGCGTCATCGTATAATCCCTTCATTCGAGGCGGAAGCAGATAACATAGCAACAGATGATATTATAACCCAGATACTTCAGCTTGTAGCGGTAGGTTAATAAAATGCTTTACCCTGACTTTAAAGAGCTGCTTTCTTATGAAAGTGCTGCAAAGAGCATAGGGCTAACTCTTAGCAAAAAGAACTCATCAGATCTTTCAGGCAACTTTCTTTCAAAATTCAGAGGGCAGGGAATGGAGCTCGACAATGTTCGCGAATATGTTTATGGCGATGATGTTCGTGATATAGAATGGAAGGCATCTGCAAGAACCCAGAAAACATATGTAAAAATATATCGGGAAGAAAGAAGAAGGAATGTTATAATCGCGGTTGATAACAACGATTATATGAACTTCGGTACGCGTGATACATTTAAAAATGTGCAGGCGGCAAGAATAGCGGCACTACTTGGTTTTGCGGCCAACCGCAATAACGATAAAGTTGGTCTATATATATTTGGCAACAAGAAGGGTCGGTTTTCATATTTCAAGCCGGTGAACTCGAAAAAATCTCTTTTTATGGGTTTGAAAACCCTGTGTGACGAAAAAGAAAAATTAGAAAATTATTCACTGGATGGCGCAATATATAACCTGAAAAGAATAGGGGCTAATCCAAATATATTATTCGTTATATCCGATTTTCGTAATATCACCGAGCAGTTTGAAAAGAACCTGTATCTTCTTGGTAAAAGGCCGCAGGTGGTTTTCATAAATCTTACTGACGATAGCGACAGGAATATTCCTGATGTAGGTAGGCTAACGCTTGAATATGGCGATAGCAGGTATTTTTTGAATTCATCAAACCGTAAGGGTGCGGAACGCTATAAAAAAGAGTTTGATGAAAAATACAGATCTTTTATCAAAATGGCGGCAAGGGTTAATGCGCGGGTGATAAATGTAAATACAAAAGATAATGTTATTAAGAAGATATTACTTGGGTTGAAAGCAGTTTGATGGAAGATTTTAATAAAATATTACTATCTCAGATGCGTGATATACGCGGTCTTGAAGGTATTTCTATATGGCCACTTGCCGGGGGCTGGTGGTTTGTTGTTTTTATTTTGCTTACCATAACGTTTATTGCCGTTAAAAAGATAATTGCCATTAAAAAATATAAAAAAAGCTGGAAATATTTGATCCAGCAGCAGTTGGAAAATATTGCGAATACTATGGATCCGGCAAAGGCAAAAGAAAATATAAGCTATATAAACGATGTTCTAAAAAGACTTTCCCTGCAATTCTACGGACGAAAAGATAGCGCTTCCCTTACAGGAAAACAGTGGCTTTCATGGTTAACCAACCGAGACCCAAAAAACTTTAACTGGCTGAAAAAAGGCGAAATACTTATTGAATATCCATACATGCCGGAAGAAAAGATAAAGGCCAGCGCTGAACAGATATCTAATTTAGCAAAAGCCGCAAGGTCGTGGTTAAAATTATGATCGAATTCCAGTATCCATATTTCGCTCTTTTAGTTCTGTTACCGCCGTTGGTATATTTTTTTATTTCAGCTGGTGGTGCCGAGAAAGATGGAACTCCTACTATTTTTAATCCTAATCTTAAATTTTTTGCAAAAGCCTACGGAAAAAAGAAAGAGGCAGGAAAGCTTCGTGCAAACTTCAATTCAAAATTATTTTTAGTATGGGCATTTCTTGTTCTTGCGCTTATGCACCCGCAAAAAGTGGAGCATATCAGCAAAACCGTTACCAAGGGCTATGATGTAATGCTGGCTGTAGATCTTTCGCGTTCCATGTTGGCGCTGGATTTTGCTGATCTGAACACAAATGATAAAAAGAACCGTCTGGATGTAATCAAAAAAGTGGCGGCTAAATTCATCAAGGGTCGTGAAGGTGACCGTTTAGGTTTAATATTATTCGGCGATAGCGCTTATCTGCAAACGCCCCTTACACTTGATACAGCATCAGTTGCAACCATGCTGCAGCTTTCAGAGATAGGCATGGCCGGTGATGCTACTGCGATAGGCGACTCTATAGCGCTGGCGGTAAAGGCCCTTATTCAAAGGCCGGAAGGTTCGCGCATTATAATTTTACTAACAGATGGTGCTAACACTGCTGGGGTTATATCTCCGCTTGAGGCAGCGCGCTTAGCCAAATCATTTGGTATAAAAATATATTCAATAGGTGTTGGTAAAAAAGGCGCGGTGCCGTTCCCAACGGAATCTGGCGGTATTGTTTATGCGAAAATAGAAATAGATGAAGGTACTCTGAAAAAAATATCTGAAGAGACAGGTGGGGCATTTTTCCCAGCAACTGATGAAAGCGCTCTTTATGAAATATATAAGAAGATAGACGAGCTTGAAAAAACCGAAGCGCAAACATCAGAATATGTTCTGCGTCAGCAACTGTACCGCATACCTCTTACTATTGCCATGTTACTTTTGCTTGGCCTGATACTTAAACGTTATAACTGGAGTAAATTGATTTACTAATGGATCTGTCGTTTAAAGATTTTAACTGGGATTATTTTGGTTTTGAATTCTACGGAATCCTAAGCCTGGCCCTGCTTTCTCTTTTATTCCTGCTGTTCGAGTATTTTCCTGGAAGGAATTATTTCTATTCCCTGCAAAGCCTTAAGAGGTTCATTGATAAGCATCTTATCAAGCATCTTATACAGGGTTCGGAAACCAAAAGGAAATCCTGGCTGAGGTGTGGTGTTGTAAGTGTTGTATGGCTTATGCTGGTGCTTGCACTTGCAAATCCCCGCTGGGATTTTGAACAGGTGGAAAGCTTTAAGCCGAATATCAATCTGGTGATATTGCTTGATATTTCCAAATCTATGGATGTGCGTGACGAAAAACCATCAAGGCTGGAACGCGCCAAGCAGGAAATAATGGATATCATAAAAAAAGCTGATACTGCCAATATAGGTATTATCGCATTTGCAAATCAGGCGCATATAATTTCCCCGGTAACAGATGATAAGAACGCCATTCAATATCTTTTGCCTTCTGTTAACACCGGTCTTGTTGGTGTTCAGGGTAGTAATATAAAGGCCGGACTCAAATCTGCCGAGTTGCTGCTTAAACCTTTGGGTGCCGGAATAAATTATATACTGGTTATGAGTGACGGTGGTTTTGAAAATATAGCCGAGCTTCAGTCATTAGGAAAAAAAGTTAAATCCGGTAAAGTTATATCGTTTGGTTTTGGCAGCACAGAAGGTGCACCTATTCCAGATGAGGAAGGAAAATTCATAGTTGAAGATGGCAAAACCATAATCTCGAAGCTCGAGAAACAGAACCTGATATTCCTTTCCGGGTTAGATAATTATATTCAATCTACCTATCTTGATGCCGATACAGATAAAGTTATTTCCATGATATCCAAACAATTCGATGCGATGAAAAGCAAAACAAAATTATTCAAACTATGGCATGACAGGTTCTATATTCCGCTGCTGATAGCCGCTTTGCTTATACTTCCATTTTTTGTAAGGGGTGCAATATTTCCGGCAATTATAATATTACTATCCACAAGCTCATTCGCTGCTGATAAAAATCCCGTAGAAAAATTAATAGAAAAACCTCAGATAATTGAAAAGAGTAATGTAGAGAGTTTTATTTCAAAAATGTTCAGGAACAAGGATCAGCAGGCCGGCGATCTTTTCGATGAGCGTCAGTATTTAGAGGCCGAGAAAAAGTTTTCCAGCAACTACAACAAGGGCGTTGCTGCATATAGGAACGGCGATTATCAGAGGGCCGAGGATTATTTTTTGTTAGATGCTGCAAGTAATATCGATGCTGAATTTAATATGGGCAACGCTCAGTTGCTTCAGATGAAACTGAAAAAATGTATCTCTACCTTTGAAGGAATTCTTAAAAAAGTTCCTGACCATAAAGATGCAAAAACCAATCTTGATATCTGCAAAAAACTTAAGAATAACTCCAAGAACAAAGATAAAAGTGACAAGCAGGATAAGCCGCAGCCGCAGGATAAGCAAGATAAAGATAAGCCAAAAAACGAACAAGATCAGAAAGATAGTGCACCACAAGATCAGAAAAACGAAGGCGATAAAGATCAGCAAGAAACTGATGGAAATGATAAGAAAAAAGAGCTAGATATACAGGCCAAGAGTATCTTGAGTAAAATTTCAAGTGACCCATCTAAACTTATGAAGAACCGTTTCCGTTACGAAGAAGAAAAGGGCGATAAGGCAGGTGGGGCTAAAAACCAGAATCCAAAACCATGGTAAAATATTTATACATATTTTTAGTTTCTTTATTTCTTTTTCCGGCAGTTTCTTCTGCGCAGGAAGTTAGTTTTGAAGCCTATATTGATAGGGAAAGCGTATCTGCCGGTGAAACCTTCCAGGTAAAGCTGGAACTGATAAACGCCCAGGCCCAAACCGCGCCAGATCTTTCCGTACTACCGGCCGAGCTTAGTGTTCTTGGCCAGCAGCAGCAGGCCAACATAACGGTATTGAATGGTGTGCAGGTGCAGAATCTTTCGTGGGTTCTTGATATGACCTGCGATAAGGAAGGCACATACAAAATTCCTTCTATCCCTATCAAAACCAATATGGGAGATCTCTCTACAAGGCCATTCAAAATATTCGTTAAGCCTTCTTCCCAGATATCGGCAAATACTTCAGATAACTCGGTATTCATTGATGTTCAGGTGGAAAAGATGGATCCATTCATTGATGAGCCGGTATTGTATAAAACAATTGTTTATTATTTAGGTGAAACCCAAAGTGCCGAACTGGTTAAGCCAAAGGCCGAGAATGCTATAGTTGAACAGATCTCTGAAGCCAAACCATCGCGCCAGATACTTAATGGTGTAAATTATAAAGTTATTGAGGTGGATTATATTATAACGCCGGTGCGCACTGGTGATGTTGTTATTGAACCTTCAGTGCTTCGCGGAAAAATATCGAAGGATATCCAGCAGGCAAGAACCCCGATGGACGATCTGTTTGCTCCTTTCGGCGGCATGGCACAAATAGTGCGTGAATTCATACCGTTCACTGTTGCCAGCAAACCTGTAACGCTGAATGTAAGCCCTGCAGATACGAACGTTAACCCGTGGCTGGTGCTTTACGATATGCAGATAGATGACGAGCTGGGTGATGTTGAATACGACCAGATAAACAACAGAATTCTTGCAAAAGCCGGAGAGCCTATATCTCGAAGGATTAGAATAACCGCATATGGTAAGGGTGGCGAAAGCTTACCTGAAATAGAGAATAGTTTTACTTCCACTGATTTTAAAATTTATTCTGATAAGGCCGAATTTACAAAAGAAGTAGAAAGTGGTGAAGGTTCTATTGTGTCCAGAATAAAGGGAACCAGAATACAAACCTTTACATTCATTCCACAAAAAACCGGAATGCTTACATTGCCGGAATTAAATATTCCTTACTGGAGCCTGAAAGAGAACAAGATAGTTAAAGCAAACCTGCCGGGTAAGGTTATTACGGCTGTTCCATCAGAAAATTCTGCTGCTGAAACCCAGCCTAAGCCAAAGGCTGCCCGGCCTGTTATAGCTCAGCCCGAAGAGCAACAACCTTCAGAACCACAAAGCCTTGAAAGCAAGCTTGAACAGATAACAAACTCTCCGCAGATGCCTAACCTGGTGCTGCTAATGCTTTCATTCTTTATTTGTGTGGTGGTATTTATTGCATTCAAAGTAATAACCAGTTCAAAGGTGAATAAACAAGAGTTCGATGAAGACCTTATCAACAAAGCTAAGCCAGAAAAAACGAAATCAGTTAAAGGCCAGGGACCTGCTTCCAGAAAAATAATAAATTTTTCTTCCAAGGGAAAAACTGAACCTCAGGGCGATTCAGATATTATTATCCTTATAAATAATGCGCAGAACCACGAAGAGTTACAGCAGGCGCTGCAGAAATTCGCCGTGCGTAATTTAAGCGTTTCACAAAATTCCGGCACGGTGATAATTGCAAATGCCATGGCCAATAAATACAAGATAGATAAACAGGTTGCTATGAAATATGCCGCCGAGCTTGATTCTGTGCTGTATGCCGGCAAGCAGATAGACCTGGAATATTTAAAGAATGGCTTTGCTGAACTTATCTCTCAGGCCGAAGCTAACATGAATACATCATCTGAAAAAAAAGATGATGATAAACTTATTTCCCTGAATCCATAAAAAATGATTGGCGTAGATATTATAAAGAGCGCGGTTGTTGATATGGTAAGCAGCCCTGGTGTTTACCGTATGGTTTCGGCTGAGGGCAGAATTCTTTACATTGGCAAGGCGAAGAATCTGCGTAATCGTCTGGAACAATATACCGATATGAATCGCCTTGTGCATCGCATTCAGCGAATGGTGTTTCATGTTGCGAAGGTGGAAACCACCACTACCCGCACCGAAACCGAAGCGCTGCTGCTTGAAGCCCGCCTGATAAAGGAACACAAGCCGCCATATAATATATTGCTGCGAGATGATAAAAGTTTTCCGTACATCGCCATTGATGAAAGGCATGAATTCCCACGCATATACAAACATCGCGGCAAGAAGAAGAAGGGCGTTTCGTATTTCGGGCCGTATCCTTCTGCGGGTAGTGTGAACATGGCAATTTCAACTTTGCAGCGTGCATTTCAGATTCGTCCGTGCGCTGATAGCTATTTTAAAAATCGTGAACGCCCATGCATGGAATACCAGATAAAACGCTGTTCTGCGCCGTGTGTGAATATTATTTCAGAGGCTGATTATAATAATTCTGTAGCAAGCGCGAAAGATTTTCTTCAGGGAAAAACGCAGGATGTTAAAAAGAACCTGCAGGAAAAAATGGAAGCGGCAAGCGCTGCCATGGAGTATGAAAAAGCCGCAGATTACCGCAACAGAATTTCAGCGCTGGCCACCGTGCAGAGCAAGCAGGGCATATATTTCAACAACATTAATGAAGCGGATGTGATAGCGGTTGCATCATACAACAACAAGGTTTGTATTCAGGTTTTCTTTGTGCGCGGCGGAAATGTTTTGGGTAATACAGAATATTTTCCGGGCAATACTGATGGTGAAACAGAAAGCGACATTCTGGAATTCTTCATCATGAATTTCTATGAGAACAAGCCGCTTGGAAAAGACATAATTATTTCTCACGATATATATAACAAAGAGCTGATAGAGGCGGCGTTATTAGAATCTTCAGGCAAAAAAGTAGAAATAATATTCCCGCAGAAAGGTGAAAAGCGTCAGCTGGTGGAAATGGCCTTAGAGAACGCTCGCAACAGTATAGAACGCAAATTCGCTGAAGAGGAAAGATCAGGCAATATCATTAAGAACCTGAAAGAGATATTTGGTATAACTCGCGATATCAAGCGCATCGAGGTGTTTGATAACAGCCATATATTTGGCGAATCTGCCATTGGTGCTATGGTGGTTGCAGGCTTCGATGAAGAAAATAAATGGGGTTTCCTAAAGAAACATTACAGGCGTTTTAATGTAGATGCAGGCGTGAAAAAAACCGGTGGTGATGATTTTGATATGATGCGTCAGGTAATGCGCAGGCGGTACGGCCGCATAAAAAATGAAGGCACAACTTTCCCTGAACTGGTGCTGCTAGATGGCGGTTTGGGCCAGCTTTCAGTGGCTATGGAAATTTTCAAAGAGCTTGGCGTAGAAAACGAATTTGATGTGGTGGCAATAGCAAAAGGCCCGGATAGAAACGCCGGTAATGAAGATTTTTATCAGCCGAACAAACCGCCGTTCAAACTACTGAAGAATGATCCGGTGCTTTATTTTTTACAGAACATGCGTGATGAGGTGCATCGTTTTGCGATAACTGGCCATCGTTCTAAACGTTCAAAAAACCTTATTCGTTCCAAACTAGATGAAATTCCGGATATTGGCCCTACGCGTAAAAAAGCGCTACTTAACCATTTTGGGGCAGTTTCGCTTATCGAGAACGCAAGCCTGGAAGAGCTTTGCAAGGTAGAAGGCATCAACCGCACCACTGCTGAGAAAGTTTACAACTTTTTCAGGGAATAGCCTATTGCCTATTGCCATTTTCTGCACTAAATATAGTACACAAATAATAGGAGATTAACATGACATTCGAACTTCCGGTACTTCCATACGCAGGCAACGCGCTTGAACCACATATTTCTGCAAACACATTAAGCTTCCACCACGGCAAGCACCACAATGCATATGTTGTGAATTTGAACAACCTTGTGAAAGGCACAGAGTTCGAAAATAAATCTCTGGAAGAAGTTATAGTAGCTTCTGAAGGCAAGAATCCAGGCGTGTTCAACAACTCGGCGCAGGTTTGGAACCACACATTCTACTGGCATTCAATGAAGCCGGCAGGCGGTGGTAAAGCAACAGGCGCAGTTGCAGCTAAAATAGAAGCTGATTTTGGCTCGTTCGATAAATTCGTTGAAGAATTTAAAGCAGCGGGTGCAACTCAGTTCGGTTCTGGCTGGGCATGGCTGGTGCTTGATAAAGATGGTAAGTTGAAAGTTACAAAAACCGGTAATGCTGAAGTTCCATTCACTAAAGGCCAAACGCCAATACTAACTATGGATGTATGGGAGCATGCTTATTACCTAGATTATCAGAACTTACGTCCTAAATATATTGAAACATTTTTGAATAGCCTGGTTAACTGGGATTTTGCGAATGAGAACTTAAGCAAGGCTCAGAACAAGAAAGCAGCTTAATGAAAATAAAAATTTGTGGAATAAAAACTATTGAAGCGGCGCAGGCAGCAATAGATGCAGGCGCTACTCATATTGGTTTTGTTCTTTTTGGAAAATCGCCACGAAATATATCGCCGCATGATGCAGGTGAGATCGCAAATAAAATAAAAGGTAAGGTAGCCACTGTTATAGTTACTGTTAACCCTACTGATGAACTGATATCGGAAACGCTACTATATTTCAGGCCCGATTATATTCAGCTACACGGCGCAGAAACACAGAAGCGCGTAAAGGAAATAAAAAACAAATTTGATCTGGGCGTTATCAAGGCAATTCCTGTGCGCATTAAAAAAGATGTAGAGCAGGCGGAAAAATTCAAGAAATTTGCCGACTATATATTGTTTGATGCAAAGCCTCTTCCGGGAATGGAATCACCTGGTGGTAATGCTTTAGCATTCGAGTGGAACATACTGCACGACATCAAGGTAGATTATGAATGGATACTTTCTGGCGGGCTTACGCCAGATAATGTACAAGAGGCTATAAAAACCTCACTTGCATCATTTTTAGACGTTTCTTCCGGGGTGGAAACATCTCCCGGGGTTA
This sequence comes from uncultured Rickettsiales bacterium, assembly GCA_964564045.1. Classification (GTDB taxonomy): domain Bacteria; phylum Pseudomonadota; class Alphaproteobacteria; order Rickettsiales; family UBA8987; genus JAMHZE01. The sequence continues at coordinate 8,506 of CAZLZP010000001.1, read as the reverse complement.
AAAATAATGCATTAATAGGGGCATTTATTAAGAATTCGTTAACGCGTTAACACTTTGTTAACCTTTGTGGAACCATCTTTATATCTAACCAATTGAATTTTATATCTATTAATTATTATAAAAAAAAGTGAAAAAAAGTGGGTTTCGTTAACGTTTTGTTAACCATTTTAGGTTATACTAACTGTATGCGTGTTAGGTTAAGGGAAGATTAACCATAACATGAAAAGGTAAAATATGATTACTACTGAAAAATATTTTGATGAGTTGTTCGAGTACGTCGATCTTTGGTCTGCCGGATTTGTGAAAGCATATTCTGCGAACGTTGAAGGCGAGCTGTTCCTGCGTCAGAAAAATCGTGTTACCGAAGCTCTGCTGGAAAGGTTTGATGTTATCAACCGTTTACGTAAGGCTATTGGCCTTGATGAAATGAACGTAGAGGAATCTTACGATTATTATGTAAATAACCTGCCTGATTATGACGAAAGGAAAAAAGTTATTGAACTATATACTTACGATAAAAGAACCCGTGAGCTGGCAGAGAAAGAATCTGAATTCAAAAAGAACCAGAACGCCACTGCATTCTTATATGTAATGGGTGCGCCCGATTTCCTGATAGATAACTCTCATGTTGTACAAGATAGGCTAGATAATATAAACAGGCTGCTGGTACAGGGTGGTTATAATAAAATAACTCCTCAGAAAACCGAGGAAATACTTACCAAACTATTAATGACACAGGATATGTAGAGGCATTATGGTGAATAAATTTAAAAGCCCAGAAGGTATTGTAAAAGATATGAAGCTTGGAAATTCTTTCTTTGATCAAAAAGAATTTTCTGATTTTCTAATTGCAGCTGATATTGCGCATGAACAACCAAATGCCTTCATAGAAAGAACCGCCGAGACACTGGTGCCACAAAAAGATCCAGACCTAAAACAGATTGGTACTCCTGGATTAAAAGTTACGTTGATCGAACAGCAGTTAGTAGCTGATCAACTAGAAAGAACAACTGCCGAAACGCAGAAAGCGGACCAAGTTCTGAACAAATTCGCTGGTTCAAATCTTGCGGCTATAGAACTTGTTGATGATGAAGGTAAAAAAATTACACCTATTACTGCAGATGCAGTAGCTGATGTACCTAAATCTCCGTCGGGAACAATTGCAAGTTCGGGTTATGCCAGAGATGCTGGAAAAACTCAGGAAAAATTCCTTACTGTTGACGAAGATGGAATTGTCTAGGTATCTCTAAAACTTCTTAATACTAAAATTATGTTCGGTTTCTACGAAGCGTACTGTTCCTGTGCGTGAACGCATAACTATAGAATGTGTTATAGCGCGGTTGCCGTACCTTCTAACACCCTGTAACATCCATCCGGAAGTAACGCCGGTAGCAGATATCATAACATCGCCTTTGGCCATATCATTCATCTCGTAAATTTTGTTCAGGTCGGTAATGCCCATTTGTTTTGCGCGGTCTATCTGGCTTTGGCACAATTTCTCGCCTTCAAAAACAAGTCGTCCCTGCATTTGTCCGCCACAACATTTTAGTGCCGCCGCCGCAAGCACGCCTTCCGGTGCGCCGCCAATTCCCATATACATTGAAACGCCGCTTTCCGGGCGAGTGGTTGCAATAATTCCTGCAACGTCACCATCACCAATTAATTGTATGCGTGCTTTCTGTTCACGCACTTTTGCAATAAGTTCTGCATGCCTAGGCCTATCAAGAATAACAACTACCAGATCTTCCACATCACATTTTTTTGCTTTCGCTAAATTCTTTAAATTTACTTCAACCTTTGCATCAAGCGTAACAACGCCTTCAGGAAGGCCACCGCCAACTGCAATTTTCTGCATGTAAACATCAGGGGCGTTCAAAAAGCCGCCTTTTTCAGCTACCGCCACCACCGCAAGGGCGTTTGGAGTACCTGTTGCGCATATAGTTGTGCCTTCCAGCGGGTCTAGGGCAATATCAACTTCAGGGCCGTTTCCAGTGCCAACCTTTTCGCCTATGTATAGCATAGGGGCTTTGTCACGTTCGCCTTCGCCGATAACTACAGTTCCTTGAATATTTAATGAATTCAGTACCTTGCGCGTAGCATCTACCGCTGCCTGGTCGGCTGCCTCTTCATCTCCCAAGCCCATCCATTTAGATGCTGCTAAAGCCGCTGCTTCGGTTACACGCACTGTCTCAAGAGCAAGATTTCTCTCTAAAACATAATTAATTACATCATTATTTGCCATAAGTTATTGCCTATTGTAAAATTTTGGCTAAATTAGCACTCACAAATTGGTTTG
>CAZLZP010000001.1:0-6200 GCA_964564045.1 uncultured Rickettsiales bacterium | reverse complement strand
TTGTAAACAGGGGTATTTAAATCGTAATGGTTAAGAAGTTCTTTAATATTCTGATTATAGTTGCAATAACTCAGAGCGTATCTGGTTGTTTTGTGGTGGCAGGCTTGGCTGCGCTTGGCGGTGGCGGCTATTATGTTGGTACCAAAGCCGGCAAAAGGGAAGACGAAAGAATTAAAACCCAGGCCCTTATAGATGTTAAACGCGAGCTTGAAGAAAAAGATAAGCTGGCATCTGCCCAGGATCAGAACATATCAACCCAAATTGGCCAGAATTATTTAGCGGGTCAGCTTAATTCAGGAATCGCGGTTTACCCGGAAGTGCGTAATGGCGTTGTTATACTTCATGGCAGGGTGCCCGATGCAGCAACGGCAGAACGTGCAATTGCAGCGGCCAGAAAAACTTCTGGTGTACAGCGAATAATATCCAATCTAGTTATACTCAACCAGCCAAGGCCGGCGCAACAGGCAGCACCTCAACAAATGCAGCAGGGTATATCACAACAGCAGTTACAACAGCAATATCTTCAACAGCAATATTTAATGCAGCAACAACAAATGCAGCAGAATCAGCAGTTACAAATGGTTCCTAATTATCCTCAAATGCAATACCAGCCGGTGCAGCAGCAACAACCTTTACAAAAAATAAATTATTTCCAGCTGCCACCTACAAAACAGAACATGTCTTCTAATATATCGGCTCAAAAAAAAACTCGATCAGCAGCGTAAAACAGTCTAATCCTGTTGTGGCAGCTAAAAAGCAGCAAAAAACAGCACCAAAACCTCAACCAAAAAAAGTAACTCCTGAAAAAGTGGAAAATAAAGGCATGTTGCCGGAAAAAGTCATAGATTATTATTCAGACGATAACGATAACGCCTATAAGGAATATCGTCCGAGAAGAATAAATAAAAGCACGGTGCAGGCTGCGAAACCTCAGCCAGAAAAAGTTATATTTGTTCCGGTGCCTGTTCCTTCGTATGATTCAGACAACGATAGTGCATATAAGAATGTTGGTGAATATAATCCTAATCCACTAAATTACTCTGCGCCAGCGGTTGAAGCTCCTTCATATGATAACTCTCCTGATCAAATTCCTGTACCAACTCCTTCAAGCACAGAAGACTTTGATAATCAGGATTCACTATATTATTATCAGTAATTCAATTGGTTAACTAATAATATAAGTGTGGCTTAAAACCTTCTTGCAATTTGAAAATATGAAGTTAGTATCGCCGCATTCTAAACGAGTAATGAAGCGGAAATCGCTTGACATTGAATCGTTAATTTAACTAATCTGTAAGCTTAGTGCTTATGAATTATTACATAATAACTTAAGGAGAACGTTATGAACGAAATTAGAACTAAGGTTGTAAAGATTGTTGCTGAGCATCTTGATGTTGAAGAAGGAAAAGTTTCTGACACATCATCATTTGTAGATGATCTTGGCGCAGACAGCCTTGATCAGGTTGAGCTGGTTATGGCGTTCGAAGAAGAATTCAATATTGAGATCCCTGATGAAGCTGCTGAAAAGATAGCTACAGTTTCTGATGCTGTATCATTCATAGAAAAAGCTACAAAATAATCTAAATATTCCAAAAGGGGCTTTAATATTAAAGCCCCTTTTTTATTTAACTAACTTATAGTTTATATGAGAAGAGTAGTTGTTACCGGCTTAGGTTTAGTAACGCCTCTGGCTGATGGGGTGGAAGCTTCGTGGAAGGCTCTTATAGAGGGCAAAAGCGCTATCAAGAAAATCTCTAAGTTCGATGCATCTGCTATTTCATGCCAGGTTGCTGCGGAAGTTCCGCATGGTGAAGGCGAAGGGCAGTTCAATCCGGCAAAATACGTTTCCAAAAAAGAAATCCGAATGATGGATAACTTCATCATTTTTGGTATGGGCGCTGCAATTCAGGCGGTGGAAGATTCAGGCTGGAAACCTACCGACGAAGAATCACAAAAACGTACAGGTGTACTTATAGGTTCTGGTATTGGTGGTCTTACGGAAATTGAGTCGACATCAGCTGTAATGAAAGAAGGTGGCTGGAAAAAGGTAAGTCCGTTCTTCATTCCTGCATGTTTAATAAATCTGGTTTCGGGCCATATCTCCATGAAATATACTTTCCGTGGGCCTAATCATTCTGTTGTTACTGCATGTGCAACTGGTGGCCATGCAATTGGTGATGCTGCACGTTTAATTATGTTCGGTGATGCTGATGTTATGGTGGCAGGTTCGGCTGAAGATGCTATCTGTGCGGTTGGTGTAGGCGGTTTTGCTGCTGCCCGTGCGCTTTCAACATCATACAACGAAACCCCTGAAAAAGCCTCACGCCCGTGGGATAAGAACCGTGATGGTTTTGTTATGGGTGCAGGTGCAGGCTGTGTTGTTCTTGAAGAGCTTGAACATGCTAAAAAACGTGGCGCAAAAATTTATGGTGAGATAATCGGTTATGGACTATCGGGTGATGCATATCACATTACTTCGCCGCATCCTGAGGGTCGTGGCGGTTATGATGCAATGGTTAATGCGGTTCGTAATTCAAAAATAAATGTGAACGAGATCGACTACATAAACGCACATGGTACATCTACCCCAATGGGTGATCTTATCGAATTCGGTGCGGTGAAACGTTTGCTCGGTGAACATTCATCAAAAGTTTCTATGTCTTCAACTAAATCTGCTATCGGCCATTTACTTGGTGGTGCTGGTTCTGTTGAAGCGGTATTTTCTTTACTTGCCATACGTGACCAAATAGCTCCTCCTACACTAAATCTTGATGAGCCTGAAGAAGCAACGGCGGGTTTCGATCTGGTTCCGCTTAAGGCCAAAGAGCGTAAAATAAACACTATTATGAGTAATTCTTTCGGTTTCGGTGGCACAAACGTTTGTTTGATCGCCAAAAAATTTAACTAGGGTTACACCTAAAAGGTACAAATGATAGTTCAGCACAAAAAAATAATCGGCTGCGAAGAATGGGTAAGAATACCATCACTGAACGTTCCTGCAATAAAGGCCAGGGTAGATAGCGGTGCTAAAACCTCAACGCTTCACGCATATAATATCCAAACGTTTGAAGATAACGGCAAAACATTTGTACGCTTCGATATACATCCGGTGCAACATAATCGCCGTGTTTCAATTCGCTGCAAGGCCGAGCTGGCAGATAGGCGCATAGTAAAAAGCTCTTCGGGCGACAGGGAAAAAAGATACGTTATAAAAACCCCTATAACTCTTGGTGGTGATACCTGGGATATTGAAATTACCCTTACTAACCGTGATAGCATGGGTTACCGTATGCTTATCGGGCGTGAAGCTATGCGTGGCCGTTTCATCGTAGACCCAGAGCAGCATTTCACACTTGGTAATTTAGCGGTTGATGCCGATAAGCTATATAATATAACCAAGCGTCCGCGTAAGGCTTTGCGTATTGCGTTACTTGCAAGTAACCCTAACCTGTATTCAAACCAGCGTATCATGGAAGCTGGTGTTACACGTGGCCATGAAATGATATTCGTTAACATTCGCCAGTGTTATATAAATGTAAGCTCTGATAACCCTGCGGTGCATTATCGTGGCGGAGAAACCCTGTATGATATTGATGCGGTTATACCTCGTATCCGCCCTTCAGTTACGAACTATGGTTGTGCAGTGCTTAGGCATTTTGAACATTTAGGCGCATATTGTTTGAATGATGCCATTTCTATTTCCCGCTCGCGTGATAAACTTCGCTCGCTACAATTGCTGGTTAACAAAGGTATCGATATTCCTGTTACCGGCTTCGCTGATTCACCTGAAGATACTAACGATCTGGTAGAGATGGTTGGTGGTGCTCCGCTTGTAGTAAAACTTCTGGAAGGTACACAAGGTAAGGGCGTTGTGCTTGCTCAAACAAACAAAGCTGCGGAATCGGTTATCAATGCATTCAAAGCACTTAAGGCGAACATACTAGTGCAGGCATTCGTCAAGGAAGCCGAAGGGCGTGATCTTCGTTTATTCGTTATCGATAATAAAGTAGTTGGTGCTATGGAACGTATCGCTGCAGAAGGTGAATTCCGCGCAAACTTACATTTGGGTGGCCGTGCTCGTGAGGCTAAAATTTCCCTGCCGGAAAAGAAAATGGCGGTGAAAGCTTCAAAGGCCATGGGCCTTAAAATTGCCGGTGTAGATATCATTCGTTCTCGTTCAGGGCCTAAGGTGCTTGAGGTAAATTCATCACCTGGTCTGGAAGGAATTGAAGGTGCAACTCACAAAGATATTGCAGGAATGATGATAGAAGCTATAGAGAAACAGCTTTTATAATATCTAACAATCAGGGGAAATATGGATTTAAGCAAAATACCTGCGGGAGTAAACCCGCCTGAAGATGTAAACGTTATCATTGAAGTTCCAATGAACTCGATGCCGGTTAAGTACGAGTTCGATAAGCAGCACCAAACAATATTTGTAGATAGGTTTCTGCCTACGGCAATGTTCTACCCAATAAATTATGGCTTTGTGCCAAGCACATTAGGTGGCGATGGCGACCCAGTAGATGCGCTTGTGTTAAGCCAGTATCCGGTTCTTGTGCGCTCTCTTATCCGCTGCCGCCCGATTGGCGTTCTGAAGATGGAAGATGAAGCCGGCCAGGACGAAAAAATTCTGTTTGTGCCAATAAACAAACTTACCCGTTATTACGAGAACGTTAATGAATATTCTGATCTTCCAAGAATCCACACAGAAGGTATTTCACACTTCTTCGAGCGCTATAAAGAACTTGAGCGTGGCAAATGGGTAAAAGTGCTTGGCTGGGGCGACTCGAAAGAGGCTGCGCAGTTCATTCGTGAAGGTATTGAACGTATTTCGAAGAAATAAATAAAAAATCTATTTGATTTTCAACTCGATACCTATAAATTCATTTCTTTATTTTATAAATTGACCAAGGAGACTTGCTCTATGTCTATACTAACTTCAATTATATTATGTGGTGTTGCTTCAATATTATACGGCGTGTTCACAGGCCGTTCTATATTATCGGCATCTGCCGGTTCTGAAAAAATGCAGGAAATTGCTGCGGCAATTCAGGAAGGAGCTAAAGCTTACCTTAACCGTCAGTACAAAACCATTGGCATTGTTGGCGTGGTGATAGCAATATTACTTGGCTACAAGCTGGGAATGCTGGTTGCTGTTGGTTTCGTCATTGGTGCGGTGCTTTCAGGTGTTGCTGGTTACATTGGTATGAACATATCAGTTCGTGCTAACGTACGTACTGCTGAAGCTGCAAAAAACGGCCTGCAAAAAGCTCTGGATATCGCTTTCAAATCAGGTGCGGTAACAGGCATGTTGGTTGTTGGCCTTGGTATCATTGGTATCACTGGTTATTACAGCTACCTAACTTCTTCAGGTGTTGAAACGCGCAAAATTCTTGAAGCGTTGGTTGCGCTTTCATTTGGTGCATCTCTAATTTCTATCTTCGCGCGTTTAGGTGGTGGTATATTCACTAAAGGTGCCGATGTAGGTGCTGATCTTGTTGGTAAGGTTGAAGCTGGTATTCCGGAAGATGACCCTAGGAATCCTGCTGTAATTGCTGATAACGTTGGTGATAACGTTGGTGATTGCGCTGGTATGGCGGCTGATCTTTTCGAAACATATGTAGTAACTTTGGTTGCTACCATGCTTCTTGCGGCTATTTACTTCACGGGCGTGGCACAAAGCGCCATGATGATATACCCGCTTGCAATTGGTGGTTCGTGCATACTAACTTCAATACTTGGTACGTTCTTCGTGAAGTTGGGCAAGAACAACCACATTATGCAGGCTTTATATAAAGGCTTAATATCTGCGGGCATACTTTCTGCCATTGCGGTATATTTTGTAACTGATTTCGTAGTTGGCCTTAATACAAGCTACACAATCGGCGCTACAACATTCACAGGCGCTAACCTGTTCAACTGTGCTTTATCTGGCCTGGTTGTAACTGGTGCCATTGTTTGGATAACTGAATATTACACATCTACCAAGTTCCGTCCGGTGCGTTCAGTTGCGCAAAGTTCTACTACTGGTCATGGTACTAACGTTATTCAGGGGCTTGCTGTTTCTATGGAAGCATGCGCGTTACCTGCAATAATAATCTGTGCTGGTATAATATTCGCTTACCTTCAGTGTGAACTGTTCGGTATTGCTGTTTCTGCTACAACAATGTTGGCTCTTGCCGGTATAGTTGTTGCTT